>WRDE01000317.1 GCA_009783605.1 Oscillospiraceae bacterium | reverse complement strand
TCACCGGCGAAAAGCTGCTGCAAATAGCTGACAGTGCCAGGCAAATCGGCGCGGACATGCTGGTTATGGACGACGGCTGGTTCGGCGACCGCTTCGACGACAACCGCGCGCTGGGCGACTGGTTTGTAAATGAAGACAAGCTGGGATGCACTTTGGCGGAACTGGCCGGCGGCGTGAATAAACTGGGACTGAAATTCGGCATATGGTTCGAGCCGGAAATGGTAAACCGGGACAGCGATTTGTATCGCGCTCACAAAGACTGGGTGCTGCAGATTCCCGCGCGGGGGCCGACCCTGAGCCGCAATCAGCTGGTGCTTGACATTTCGCGCGGGGACGTGAGAAATTATCTTTTCGCGCGGATATGCGCCGTTCTCGACAGCGCGAACATCGAATATGTTAAATGGGACATGAACCGCAATATTACCGATTGGTACTCGCCGCAGTTGCCCGCCGAAAGGCAGGGCGAACTGCCCCACCGCTACGTTTTGGGGCTGTATGATCTGATGGGCAGACTGACCGAAAAATACCCTGACATTCTGTTCGAGGGGTGCAGCGGGGGCGGCGGACGGTTCGATCTTGGGATCCTCGCTTATCAGCCGCAAATCTGGTGCAGTGACAATACCGACGCCATCGACCGCTTGAAGATTCAATACGGCACCGGCTTTTTCTACCCTGTCTCGTCTGTCGGCGCACATGTTTCGGTTTCTCCGAATCAGCAAAACAAACGCTCCTGTCCGCTTAAAACCCGCGCCGCCGTCGCCATGGCGGGCAGCTACGGGTATGAGCTGGACGTGTCCAAAATGTCCGAAGCGGAAAAGGCCGAAGCATTGGCACTGACAAATCAATACAAAAAGCACCAGCCGTTGATCTACGACGGGCTTTATTACCGGCTGGCAAGCCCGTTTGACCCAGAGGGCATTACCGCGTGGCAATTCGCGGCGAAGGACAAGTCGGCGGCGTTGCTAACCATCGTCACAACCGATGTTTCGGGCAACCCGCTGCAGGTTTATATGCGATTGAAGGGTCTGGATGAAAATAAAATTTACACCTGCAACGGTGCCCATTATTCCGGGGCGGCACTTATGAACGCCGGATTCAGGATCAATCCGCCCGCTGGGAATTATCCGGCTGAGATGTTTTATTTTGAAGCACAAAATCAGTGAAATTTCGACAATTTTCACAAACCGCATTGACTTTCTAATGGATTATTGTTACAATATACAAGCTTTTGGTGCATCCAAAAATATTGAAAAGAGAAAGGGATTTGAGTTATCATGAGAACCAACAAAGTTCTGGCAATCGCTCTGGCGATTATCCTTGTTGCGGCGACGCTGCCCGCAATGCTCCCCGCGTCGGCGGCCACTACAACCATTACCTATACGGCGGATTTTTCCGGCGTGTTCAGCAATCCGGAAAGGGGCTTCTACGCCCGGCGTGAGATCATCAGCCTTCCCCAATATAACCCGTATGCAGAGGGCGGGGATTCCCCGGACTTTACCGAATGGGTTGACTGGAATTTCACAAGCGCGAAAGCCAGAGGCAACACGATTATTCACAGCTATCTCCATTTGGATAAATTCACCGGCACCGACGTCTTGCCCCAGGGATTTCTTGACAACCTGTCGGACGCGTTTGCCGCTATGCGTAACAACGGATTAAAAAGCATCCTGCGTCCCGCGTACACATGGTCAGTGTCACCTTCGGTCAGCATGGATCGGACATTGAAGCACATCGCCCAGATCAACGCGGTGGTGTCGGCCAACGCCGACGTCGTCATGTGCCTTGAGGGCGGATATTTAGGTCAGTGGGGAGAGTGGCACGCGGGTCCGTACACCGACTCCACCTCGCTGAGCGATGCCAACCAACGCTATAAATTTATTAAAACCCTCCTCGATACAACTCCGCCTGAAATGCCGATATGCATACGGTACCCCCTTTATATCAAGGAATTTTTCTACATGAACGAGCACAATATGATGCCCCTCGGCTTCACAAAAGCCACGCAGGAGCAGCTTGACCGCATCGGCTTCCACAACGATTCGTTTATAGCCGACGCGGACGACTGCGGAACCTATCAGGAGGCGATCTCATGGTTTGTCTCGCCGCCTCCCTCGGTTGCGACCCGCCGTCAGTGGATGTATGACCTGAAGAAGTCGAACAGAACCTATACACTGTTCGGCGGCGAAACTCAGGAACGCAACACAAACGGCTGGGACGACGCGGCCGGCGTCAGGGTGCAGTCCGAAATGTCCGCGCTCAGGTGCACCTATATTAACGAGGACTACGCGGCCAACCACATCAATATCTGGAAAGCGGCCAACCTTGCGGCCAACGGCACCGACCCCGCCGAAACCGCGTATACCCGCGTCAAGAGGAAAATGGGTTACCGCATTCGTTTGCAGGACGCGACATTCACAAATGCGGTCAAGGCCGGAGGCGGCTTGGAAATTTCCGCAAATCTGTATAACGACGGATACTCATCCCTCGTAAAAGAACGCCCGATTTTTGTGGTGTTCAGTAATAGTACAATAACCAGAGCGGTTCAGCTTAAAGGCGTTGACGTCAGGGAATGGCTTACAGGCGCGAATGCAATGCCCACGCAGGCGATTACCGTTCCGTCGGATTTGCCCATGGGCGAATACAACCTGTCATTGTGGCTGCCTGATCTGGCGCAAAATCTCCGCGACAAACCCGCGTATTCCGTCCGTTTCGCGAACGCGGGGATTTGGGACGCGCAAAATGGCTACAACAAGCTGGGAACCGTAACAGTCGGCTCAACCGGCCCGGACGCCCCGGTAACCACTCAGCCCACAACGACTTCCACAACGACCGCGCCGCCGCAGCCCGGCAACACATGGCCGAGCGTCGAGTCCGGCAAATGGATCAACAAGTACAACTCCGCCACCGATGCGCTGATCACCGATTTCAGCGGAAACGGTATAATCCCCTCGTCGTCATACTCAGCCTTCGGCGGCAGTATCTCAGACGGAATACTCTCGGTTAAGGAATGGAACACGTCCACCTGCACTCTTTCTCCCGCAGCGGGAAGCGGTTATGAATACCTGGTCATTGTCGTCAGAACAGGCGGCGATACCCTCGGCAACCTCTCCATGACGGGATTGGGCTGGGACGGTCTTACTACCATAGTCGGCCGCGCCACCGGC
>WRDE01000316.1 GCA_009783605.1 Oscillospiraceae bacterium | reverse complement strand
CAATAAAAACACGGCGGGGCGTATTTGTTAGTTACGCCCCGGCCGGTATAGCAATATAAGTCGCCATGAAAAAACCAAGTGTTCTTTGTAGGCTGTTCAGTTCCTACCAGAACACTTGGCATGGTGCGGCTAAGAGGACTTGAACCTCCACCGGGTTGCCCCGACTAGAACCTGAATCTAGCGCGTCTGCCAGTTCCGCCATAGCCGCATATGATTGGCTCTGCGAGATACTATACCATACCGAAAAACAAATTGCAACTACTTTTTTAAAAATAAATCAAAAAATCAGCTGATCAATTTTTCCCGCATGACCGCCAATATCACCCGCTCCCGCCGGGATACCTGTACCTGGGTCATCGCCAGCCGGTCGGCGGTTGCCTGCTGGGTCTGTCGCTGGATATACCGCAGCTCGATCAGCCGGCGGTCCTGCTCCGGCAGCTCCGACAGCACCTGCTGGAGCGCCAGCCGGTCGGTAATGCTCTCCTCGGGCGCCGAGACCGGCAGGTCGATCTGCTCGCCCTCATCCTCATCGCCGGCCCGGGTCAGTGACAGGGGAGGCTGGGCGGCGCTCAATGCTTCCGCCGCCTGTTCTGGCTCCACATTCAGCAGCGCCGCCAGTTCGGCAATCTGCGGCTCCCGTCCCCGCTCCTTCACAAACCGCTCCCGCTGCCGGATGGCCTGCAGTGACAGCTCTTTCAGGCTGCGGCTGACCTTGACGCTGCCGCCGTCCCGGAACAGGCGGCGGATCTCGCCGAGGATAACCGGTACGGCATAAGTGGAAAACCGCAGACCGCGGCTGTCATCAAAACCGTCTACCGCTTTAACCAACCCAACACAGCCGGCCTGGAACAGATCGTCATATTCGATACCGCGTCCGATAAACCGCCGCGCGCAGGTGTGGGCCAGCCCCATGTTATCGCAGATATACTGTTCGCGACTCAAAATGATCGTCCTTCCACTGGTTTAGGGAATAGTGATTAGTGATTAGTGATTAGTATGTGAACCCATAAAACTTAATCACCGCCACTAATCACTATCCACTATTCACTAATTATGTATTTCAGCGGTTTCCGATCATTTTTTCGATCAGGACGATGGTGCCCTTTCCGGGGTTCGATTTGACCCGGAGTTTGTCCGAAAAGCTCTGCATCACCGAAAACCCGAGGCCGGACCGCTCCTCTCCGCCGGTGGTGAACAGCGGTTCCAGCGCTTTATCCAAATTGTCGATCCCGCGCCCCCGGTCGGTGACCTTGATGATGGTTTTTCCGTTCGGGTATAGCCAGACGGTCAGCGTGATCATGCCGCAGGTGTCCGGATACGCGTGCAGGATACAGTTGGTGACCGCTTCCGAAACGGCGGTGCGGATATCCACCAACTCGTCCACCGGCGGATTCAATTGGGACACAAAAGCCGCTACCGCCGCCCGGGCAAACCCTTCATTGGCGGATTGGCTTGGAAAGGACAGCTTCATCTCATTCTGGTGTTTCATCTGTGGGTACTCCTCTCGTATTAACATCCGGTTCCGCTGTCACCGCCCGGCGGCGACAGCCCGATATCCAATTTTTCCAGCCCGGCCATCCGCATCATCTGAAAAATCCGGTCGGTCACGCCGGTCAGCAACAGCTTGCCTCCGGTTATCTTCATCAACCGGTACCGGCCCATGATCAAACCGATACCGGAGCTGTCCATGAAGGTGAGATCGGCAAAATCCAGCCTCAGCAGCCGCGGTTTCCCGCGTTCGACGGCTTTATCCACCTGTTCACGCAGCGGCCGCGACGCGTGATGGTCCAATTCTCCGCTGAGAAAAACCCGAATTTCATCGCGTGTGGTTTCCAACATGTATTTCATCCGCAGTTCCTGCCCGTCTTTTGAAAATATTTTCGCTTTTTTCTATAACAACATCATAGTCATCCCCCGGCGTATTTTTTATCAAAATTTGTTGTCGATAATTTTATTTTTAGGAAATAGAACAGTGGTCAGTGGTCAGTAGAATATGGCTGCTGGCCACTGCTCACTGACCACTGTTCAGCATAAATTTCTATAACAAGACATACATATATTCCGATACTGATCGGAAAGGTGTGGGCATATGGAATACCAGCGCGATCTTCGGAAGATGATCGAACAATATAACAAGGAGCTATTAAAGGCTTATGAAAAACGGTCGGAGCATACGGAGGAGCCGGAGGAAAAATCCCTGCCGGTGAATGACCCCATAACAGTATTTGAAGAAGATCCGGTTCCGGCCCAACCAGCCGCGGAGCAGGAGGGCTGGGTTCCGTTCACAGACACGGAGCAGCAAGATCCGGCACCGGAGGAAAATGACGTTGAGAATACCGCAGCCGCTAATATAGCTGATGTAACTGCTGAAGCCGATAGAACGGATACAAACGAGGAATCTGTTACCGAAACCGCTTCAGATGAACCGTCCGCCGAATCCGGCTTGGAAAACACTGCGGATTTTTCGGCGGAGCCGCCAAGGTATCCAATGGAAGATCCTGAGGAAGACAGCTATGAACCGGATGATACCATCAGCCGTATCACCGCGCAGATTCAGCAGGAAGAGGCCATCTTCACCATCGCGGAAGTGGAGCCGGAAACGGACGACGATCTTTTAAACACATATTGGATGGAGACAAACGCTGATTACAAAGATGAGTATCCGGCTCCGGCTATGGCGGACAGCGGCGGCGCGGCGGAACGCCCGGCTTTTCCGGAGAGCGGATACGCGCAGATCAGAGCCATTGACGAAAGCGGGATGCCGGTCGCGGGGGCGCTGGCTGTCATGACCTATCAGCAGGGCTGGAGCGACGAGGTCACCGGTCTCGCGTTTACCGGCCGGGATGGTCTGACCCCTTTCTTTAGGATAGACGCCGGGCTGCCGCCGGATACGGTGCCGCGGGTGTCGGTCCAGGCTGTCGGATATCTGCGGGCGGCCGAACGGCCGATAGAGTCTGCCACCGTACAGACGGTGCCGTTGATCCGCGCTGGGATCTATAACCCGCGGGACGGCCTGCGGTCATGAAAATATCCGCTCGATTTGTGAAAAAGCGGTTTATCAAAAACGCGGTAATTCTGACGGTAACCTCGTTGCTGCTCCGCTCGGTGGGTATCTTTTTCCGGGTCTATCTCTCGGGTAAGATCGGCGCCGAGGGGATGGGGCTGTATCAGCT
>WRDE01000315.1 GCA_009783605.1 Oscillospiraceae bacterium | reverse complement strand
TGAATCGGAAATGAAGAAAAAAATTGATATAAAAAGTGATATGATTAAATTTGTTCCATGGACAATGGCAGCAACAGGCAGTACGATTATATCGTCAAATCCTGAATTATCAATTCTTTTTGCAACAGTTGGTTTCTTACCTTCATTTTTATATAGTATAATAAAAAAATATAAAGATGAAGAATATAAACATTTAAAAATACTTATGAAAGTTGCGGAACAACAATTAATTTCAAAGAAACAAAACAATGAAAGTTAAAAGTTTATTAAAATGGCGGGGTCAAGACCCCGCACTGTACAAAGGAGTTACAACAAACATGAACCAACAACATTTAATGCCCACCTACGCGCGGTTTCCGGTTGCGCTGGTTTCGGGGGCGGGGGCCACTGCCGTCGGGGATGACGGCAAGACGTATATTGATTTTGGGGCCGGTATCGGCGTCAACGCGTTGGGGTATTGCCCCGACGGGTGGGTGGAGGCGGTGTCGCTGCAGGCGGCGGCGCTGCAGCATGTCTCCAACCTCTATCACCAGCCGGTCTCCTCCGCTCTCGCCGCCGAGCTATGCGCGGCCGCCGGGATGGCTGCTGGTGCCGCGTTTTTATGCAATTCCGGCGCCGAAGCCAACGAATGCGCGGTCAAGCTGGCCCGCAAATACAGTTTTGACAAATACGGCGAAGGCCGGCATACCATCCTGACGCTGGAAAACTCCTTCCATGGCCGGACGGTGACCACCCTGGCCGCCACCGGTCAGGATGGGATGCATACCTATTTCCACCCCTTTACCGAAGGGTTCCGGTATCTGCCCGCCGGCGATCTGGCGGCTGCCGAAGCGGCAATGGAACGCTATCCTACGGATGACGGATCCGTCTGCGCCGTACTGATAGAATGCGTGCAGGGTGAGGGCGGCGTGGTCCCGCTTGACAATGCGTATCTGCAGGGTGTCCGCGCTCTTTGCGCTGAAAAGGACATATTGTTTATGGTGGACGAGGTGCAGACCGGGGCCGGCCGGACCGGAAAATTTTTGGCCTGCGAACACAGCGGCGTCGCGCCGGATGTGGTGACGATGGCCAAGGGATTGGGCGGCGGGCTGCCGATCGGGGCCTGCCTGTGCGCCGAACCGTTGAAAGGTGTCTTATCCGCCGGCACCCACGGCTCCACCTACGGCGGGAACCCCATCGCCGCCGCCGGCGCCAGATATATGCTGTCGGTGCTGAAACAGCCGGAATTTCTGGCCGAAGTCACCCGTAAAGGCGACTATATCCGCCAACGGCTGGCTGCGGTCCCGCAGATCGAACGGGTACAGGGGCTGGGTATGATGCTGGGTCTGGTGCTGGCCGACGGCATTGACGCGAAAGCGGTCGCCAACAAATGCGCCGAAGCCGGCTTGTTGGTGCTGACCGCCAAGACACTGTTAAGGCTGCTGCCGCCGCTGAATATTTCGGACCCGGAATTGGATGCGGGGCTGGGAATTTTGGAGCAGGTGTTGGCGGGGTCCAATAATTGATTGATAAAGGAGCTGCCGTAAACATGAGGGCGGACGTACCGGAATTGCTGTTCCCTTCCCGGGACGGTTTTCGCAACTGGCTGAGAGAAAACGCGGAAATCAGCGACGGCGTGTGGTTAGTGTTCGGAAAATCCAAAGAGGTGGTTACCCTGTCGGCCAATGACGCGTTAGAGGAAGCGCTCTGTTTCGGGTGGATAGACGGACAGATGCAGCGTATCGACGACACGAAATACCGTAAATATTTCGCGCGGCGGCGCGCCAAAAGTGTTTGGTCGGAAAAGAACAAGAATTTGGTGGAAACACTGCGCGGGAATAAAATGATGACCGGGCTGGGCGAAAAAGCGATAGAAACGGCGATTAAAAACGGTATGTGGGACGCGCCGAAGGGCGAGCCGATAACCGATGGGGATGTGGAAGCCTTTGCGGCAAAGCTGGCCGGTATATCTCCGGCATATGAGAATTTCAATAGGATGCCACGCTCTGTCCGGTTCACCTATACCGGAAGATACCTCTCATTCAAGAGTGAGCAGGCCCGGCAGCGGGATCTGGAAAGAATCATTGAGCGGCTCAATAAAAACCTGAAGCCCATGTGAGTTTCTTGATTATAATAGGATAACCGATAACGAAAGGATCAGTATATGAAACACCTGCTAAAACTTCTCGACCTGACCCCTGACGAGATCATGGCGCTGCTCAATCTGGCCGACCAGTTGAAATATGAGCAAAAGCACGGCATCGCCCACGCCCATCTGGCCGGCAAGACGCTGGGGATGATCTTCGCGAAATCCTCCACCCGCACCCGCGTCTCCTTCGAGACCGGCATCTACCAGTTGGGCGGCCACGGGCTGTGCCTGTCGGCCAGCGATCTGCAGATCGGACGCGGCGAACCGGTGGAGGACACCGCCCGGGTGCTGTCGCGGTATCTCGACGGCATCATGATCCGCACCTTCGCCCAAAAGGAGGTGGAGGATCTGGCCGCCTACGGCTCAATCCCGGTGATCAACGGGCTGACAGATTTCGCCCATCCCTGCCAGGTGCTGGCTGACCTGATGACCATCCGGGAACATAAGGACACCCTCTCCGGGCTGACCGCCGCCTATATCGGCGACGGCAACAATATGGCCAACTCGCTGATCGTCGGGTGCCTGAAGGCGGGCATGAATTTCCGCGCCGCCTGCCCGCAGGGGTACCGGCCGGACCCGCGGGTACTGGATTTCGCCGCCGGCTACGGCAGCAAATTCCTGCTGACCGAATCCCCCGCCGAAGCTGCCGCTGCCGCCGACGCGATCTTCACCGACGTCTGGGCGTCGATGGGGCAGGAGGGCGAATCGGCCGCCCGGGAAGCGGTATTCGCCGGAAAATACCAGGTCAACGCCGAGCTGATGAAGCTGGCGAAACCCGACTGCATGGTCCAGCACTGCCTGCCGGCCCACCGGGGCGAAGAAATCACCGCCGAAGTGTTCGAAGCCCACGCCGCCGAGATTTTCGATGAAGCGGAAAACCGGCTGCACGCGCAGAAAGCGGTTATGGTGATGTTGATGAAGTGAGGGTAGTGTAATTATAGCGAAATAAATTAAAAACAGTCTATCAGCGCATCATCAAAACAATGATATAGCGGTAAAATTTTACGCAACCTACTTTTCAGCCATCCCCAATAGTTTTCGATAGG
>WRDE01000314.1 GCA_009783605.1 Oscillospiraceae bacterium | reverse complement strand
TTTTCGCCGATCACCATCGGCTTTTCGATCCCCTGCGGCAGGTCCCGCAGCCCGTGTCCGAAATGCTTGCTCCAGACCGGCAGCGTGCCGCGCAGATCATCGTCGCCGTCGCAGGTGACAAAATCCCGTGTGGGATCGAGGGAAAGGCTGCGCCGGCCCAGCGCGATGAGTTTTTCGTAGAAGATATCCTGATCCCGTTCGGCCGCCTCATCATAGAGAAAGATGGCGAACAGCTCGTTGCCGAAACTCCAGCCGAAGACGCCGGGGCGGTTGCGGTCCCGCAGCACCAAGCCGTCATAATGGGCGGCGTACCGCCCCCAGGCGGTGTCCGACTCAAAATTGAGCGACAGACAGCTGCCGAAAATGGCGGTTTCGTCCATCACCGCGATCCCCATCTCATCGGCGATCTCGAGGAACAGCCGCGGGTGTGGCTGGGCGTGGAGCCGGACGGCGTTGCCGCCGACAGCCTTTATCAATTGATACCAGCTCTCGATCCACTCCCGGGAGAACATGTACGGCCCGAAAGGGTGACAGATATCCCCGACCAACCGGACCGGCTCGCCGTTCAGCAGCAGGTTTTTCCCCGCAATCGAAAATTCCCGCCACCCGAAGCGGCAGCTTTTCCGGTCTTCGCCGGCGGTGAGCGCCAGCGTATACAGCGCCGGGCTGTCCATCGACCAGTGCTCCAGCGCGCCGCCGACCGCCGTCTCGAGGGTGATCACGGCGGTGCCGCTGGCCGGTACCTCGACCGCCGTTTCATCCATCCGTAACAGCGGTTTTTCATCCCGCCAGCCGGTTATCTCTCCGGAAACAGTGACCGTCCGGGGCTTGTCCGCCGCGTTCCGCATCGTCACGGCGGCGCACAACCGGTCCCGCGAACAGTACGGCTGGACGAACACATCCGCGATATATACCTCCGGCACCGCCAGCAGCCAGATGTCCTGCCAGATGCCGCCTAACCCCTGAGTGTTGGAGCCGTGGGCATAGGGGGTGCGCATCTTCGCGTAAACGGCGCTCTGCTCGTCATAGAGATGCAGCCGCCGCACGCCGGCCAGCAGCTCGTTTTCGCCGGGATGCACCAGACCGGTCACGTCAAAAGTGAACGGCAGATACCCGTCAAAATGGCTGCCGGCGAACTTGCCGTTGACGAATATGTCGGCGTTACCCATCACCGCTTCAAAATGCAGCAGGATTCGTTTGCCGCCCCAGCTCTCCGGTACCGCAAAGCAACGCCGCAGCCAGCCCATCTCGGCATGATCCCACGCGGCGGGATAGGACGGGTAATATACCGAATCGGGATAATAGCGGCGGCGTTCGTCATTTTCGCGGTCGATCCGCCCGTTGCCCCAGGTATTGCCGTTCCAGGGGGACGGGACGATCAGCGGCGTGGCGTCCCACCCGTCCGCCAGCGGCGGCGGCAGTTCCGGCGGCACACCGGTATTGCGCCGGTAATCCGGTGGAACCGGCACCGGCTGGAACGCCCAGCGCCCATTCAGACAGACTGCCTCCCGAGCGGTTTTTTCGTGAGCGGTAAGCCAGCCGGTTCCCCGGGTGAAAACGCTTGTGTTTTGTACCATCCCGTCCACTTCCTTTTCATTTCAATTTTAGCATTTTCGGTATAAAAAAGCAATCATCATATAAAACCGCAGAACAGCAAAACAGGGAAGAAAAGATGGGCATTCCTGCGGAATGCCCATCTTTTCTTCAGGGGGCACGCCTGCTATACTTACCCGGTTTCATCTCCATTTCGAGCGCACCCCGATTGTACCCAAGTACATCCCGCACATCAGCAGCAGCGCCACCGAACCGGCGGCCGAAGTGGTGAACGGGCGTATCTGCGGCGTTCCGGCCGGTACCGTTCCGGCCAAACCCGGGACCGGGACGAACCGGAACAGCAGCAGCGAAACCAGCCCGCCTAACAGCGCCGCCAGCAGCCGGAACCGGAAAAACCGGCGATCAATCAGCTTCTGCCCGGCCAGCGAAGCAGCCATCTGGCAATGCACCGACAGTCCGCCCCAGCCCAGCGTTATCCCCAGCAGCAGCGGCGCCAGCCGTCCGCCGGAAGCCGCTTCTATGCATCCGCTGCTGACCTCTAATCCCATCGGCAGCCAGTTGACCGACCCCAGACCGGTCGCCCCGCCGCCGAGAGCGGTCAGCGGAGCCGAGATCAGCCGCTGCAATACCGCTCCGGCACCGGATACGTCGGCCAGCGTCAGCAACGCCGCAAACAACACCACAAAACCGCACATATACAACAGCGACCGGCAGGCGGCGTTGACCGATTCCACAAAAGCGGCGGTGACCGGGAGTTTTTGTGTTTTTTGGGGCGGCGGTTGGGGTTCGGCGCTGCTTTTCGAGCGGCTGGCGATACCGATCAGCAGCGAAACGGCAATATGGGCGGCGAACAGCAGCGCTCCCCGGGAGGCGCTGCCCAGCATACCGGCGCCAACGGCGCTGATGATAAAAGCCGGGCCGCCGTTGACGCAGAACCGCAGCAGCCGCCTGCCCTGGGCGGCGGTGATGGCGCCGCTGGCCACCAGCTCACCCACTGCCGTCCCGCCGGCCGGATAGCCGCCGACCATACCGATCAGGATCGCGGTGCCGCAGCAGCCGGGCAGGCCGAACAGCAGCCGTATCAGCCGCTCGGAACGCCGACCCAGCGCCGCGGCAATGCCGGCGCGCACCAAAAAGCCGGCCAGTACCAGAAAGGGAAAGAGCGACGGGATGATGACCGCGCCGCAGATCGACAGCCCCCGGCTGACCCCGGCGGATACCGCCTCCGGCCAGACTAACAATGCCGCGGCGGCGGCGGTCAGCCCGCACAATAACCCGGCGTTCAACAACCGCTGTTTATGCAAAACATGGAAAAACAATCCGCTCCCGCCTCCCCGCAAACAATCCTCGTACCAGTATATGGGTGGTTGGCGGAGATTTATGCGCGGGATGGTCGTTTTCTTTAATTTCTGATTTCTAAATTTACCCGCGGAAAATCCGCGATCTTTCCCGTCAGTTTTTGTAATATCAGCCGCGCATCGCTGACCGTGACGCTGCGATCACCGTCAACGTCGGCAATATCTTGTTGCTCTTCGGTCAAATGCAATTTCCCGACCAAATGCCGCAGTATCATTTGCGCGTCGGTTATATTGAGTGTGCCGGTACCGCTGACATTGCCGTAAATATAAAACGGAGCGCCATACAGGTTAAAATATCCCCTGCCG
>WRDE01000313.1 GCA_009783605.1 Oscillospiraceae bacterium | reverse complement strand
CTGCTGCTGGCGGTATTGGAAAAGCGCGGCGGCTGGTATTTTTCCAGCCTTGACGCCTATCTCAATGTGATCGGCGGCCTGCGGTTGGAGGAGCCGGCGGCCGACCTGCCGGTGGCGCTGTCGTTAGTGTCCAGCCTCAAGGACACGGTGATGGGGGAGGGCATCGTGGCCTGCGGCGAGGTGGGGCTGGCCGGTGAGATCCGGGCGGTATCCCATATCGACGCCCGGATCAGCGAAGCCGCCCGGTTAGGCTTTACCAAAATACTGATCCCGTCCCACAATATAAAAGCCGCCGTTAAACGCGGCGGCATTGAGGTGGCGGGCGTGGCTACGGTGAGAGAGGCTTTTGAAGAAATTCATAATGCATAATGCGTAATTCAAAAGCTATAACCAAAATTGGCTCCGTATTGATATAATAATACATAGTCGCTTAAATCCAGCATCTCCATATAGTCGGAATAATCCATATACAAGCGCCAGCTGCCGCCGATTTTGGCCAAGGTAAAGACGGCGGTTCTGGTATCGCTGTCCCGGCTGCCGGTAATGGTCGTTATGACCTTATAGTCCACCATTTGGGTGATGCTGTTCCGATTGACGATATTCCCGGCGGCAAAATTGCCGGCGGTGATCCGGGATTCCATGATATCCAATGTGTTTTTGAATTCTCTGGCGGACAGCGGCGCCTCGTTTATGATGTCGAAGGCGATCGTATACGCACTGCCGTATCTTGCGGTTAGCGCGGCGATCCCCTCCGATTTCTTTTTATCGTATAGCTCCCGCAGGGTGCTGACATCTTCTTTTTCCAGCAATATTTTGGATAGATCCTGAGCGGTAATACTGGCGCTTGCGCACAAATCATCCACGATATGATCAAAATTATAGACGGTATAATGCGCTATCGTGTTGGTATCCTGCTGATAACCGGCGGTAATGACCTGCCGCAGCACCGCTTCCGGGCTGTCGGTGGTAAAAAGCCAGATGCCGGTGATGACGACGGCGATCAGAATGACCGAACAGACGATAATCCCGATCTGCCGGTTGTCAAGTTTGCGCTTTTTCGCCGGTGCCGGCGTACCGATAGCCTGCCCGGCCGGAACCGCCAAAGCGGAATCCGCTTCGGTTGAAACCGGCGGTTCTTTTACCTGTTCCAACGGTTTGCCGCAGCAACCGCAAAATCTGGCGTATTCGTCGTCAATCAACCCGCCGCAGCGACCGCAATGCACAAGAAACCCCTCCCGAAATCCTTTTCCATAAAAAAAGATAACACAAAAATCGGTAAAAATCAACAGGAAATTGTAAAATGTTTGGATTTCCGCGCAGGGCAGCAGCATTTCCGATTGGAGAGTATCATAAGTCAGCAAAAAAACAGCAAAAAAATAAAAATTAAGTATTGCAAAATCTATCTATATATGGTATACTATTAGGAAAATATCAAAGGAGGGGAACTATAATGACCCTGTCTAAACGACTGACGACCGGCAAAAAGCCGAAACCTGACTGGAACAGCCTTTCCTTCGGCAAATTCTTCACCGACCACATGTTTGTGATGGATTATATTTCGGACGAAGGATGGACCAATGCCGGCATCGTACCCTATGAGCCGTTTTTGATCGATCCCGCCGCGATGGTATTCCACTACGGGCAGGCTGTTTTCGAGGGGCTGAAGGCCTATCGGGCCGCCGACGGCCGGACGTTGCTGTTCCGCCCGGCGATGAATTTTGCCCGGTTCAACCGTTCGGACGACCGGATGTGCATCCCTCCCATTGACGAGGCCTTTGTCTTAGACGCGCTGAAGGAGCTGCTGCGGATCGACGCGGACTGGATCCCCGACGCGCCCGGCACCTCGATGTATATCCGCCCCTTCATCATCGCCACCGAAGCGGCGCTGGGGGTGCATCCCTCCCATGCGTACAAATTTATGATCATTCTCTCTCCCGTCGGCGCCTATTACCAGTCGGGTCTGGCGCCGGTGCGGATCATTATCGAGGACGAATATGTGCGGGCGGTCCGGGGCGGCGTCGGCTTCACCAAATCCTCCGCTAACTACGCCATCAGTCTCAAGGGCCAGGAAAAAGCCATCGAAAAAGGCTATGCGCAGGTGCTCTGGTTAGACGGCATTGAGCGCAAATATGTGGAAGAGGTCGGCACCATGAACGTCTTCTTCCGTTTCGGCGACACCGTCGTCACCCCCGAGCTGACCGGCAGCATCCTGCCCGGCGTCACCAGGGATTCGGTGATGCGGCTGCTGCGCAGCTGGAACATACCGGTGGCCGAGCGCAAGGTCACCGTCGACGAAATCTTCACGGCGCATAAGGCCGGCACCCTGCTGGAGGCCTTCGGCTCCGGCACCGCCGCCGTCATCTCGCCCATCGGCGAATTCCGCCGGGGCGACGAGAGTATCACTTTGACCGGGGGCGAGATCGGCGAGCTGTCCCAGCGGCTGTATGATACGCTGACCGGGATACAGTACGGGCGGCTGCCGGATACGTTCGGCTGGACGGTGGAAGTCTAATAATACGCATAAAATGCCGTAGGGCGGGGGCTTGCCCCCGCCGCGAATGAGAAAAATTGATAAACCCGGCGGGGGCAAGCCCCCGCCCTACGGTGTCATTAATTTGCAATAAAGGAGCAATCTACATGAACAAACTCATCATAACTGAAAACGCCTGCAAAGGGTGCGGGCTGTGTGTGACCGCCTGTCCGCGGAAGATCCTGCGGTTAGACGCCGACCGGGTCAACGCGAAGGGATATAATCCGGTGGTCTGCGACGATGAAACCACTTGTATCTCCTGCGCGTTCTGCGCGATGATCTGCCCAGATCTGGTGATTGAGGTCAACAAATAATTGACAGTTGACAGTTATCCCACAAAAAATAAAGAATAGGATGAAATATATATGACTACGAAATTTATGAAAGGCAACGATGCCATATCTGAGGCGGCGGTGCTTTGCGGCTGCCGGTATTTCTTCGGGTATCCGATCACGCCGCAGAATGAGATCCCGGAATATATGAGCTGGCGGCTGCCGGAGGTCGGCGGGACGTTTATCCAGGCCGAGAGCGAGATCGCGGCTATCAACATGGTGTACGGCGCGGCCGGAGCCGGCGCGCGGGTGATGACCTCGTCATCGTCGCCCGGCGTCTCGCTGAAGATGGAGGGGATCTCCTATATCGCCGGGGCCGACCTGCCCTGCGTGATCGTCAACATACAGCGGGCCGGG
>WRDE01000312.1 GCA_009783605.1 Oscillospiraceae bacterium | reverse complement strand
GCAATCTCTCCGAGCGCATACAGATTCTGCCGCATGGCGGTAAGCGGCGGGTCCAAATTTTGTCCGGCTTCATATCCGTCGAAGGAGCAAACCGAAAGGTCATCCGGTATAGCGATCTGCCTTTTTGCGATTTCGGGATAGCATTTTTCGGCAATAAAATCGTTGGCGCAGATAATGGCCGTAATCTCCGGATTAGCCTGGATGAAATCGCCGCACTCCTCCGTGACGTTTTGCGCGTTGTAGATATGGTCTTTGATATATTTGGTGTTGAGCGGGATGCCGTTGTCGTTCAGGCAGGCGAGAAAGCCGTCCCGGCGTTTAGCGAGGGTGTCTCCGAATATTACGTCCAATGACAAATAGCCTATCTTTGTGTGGCCCTTATCGATCACATGCTGGGTCAGCCGATACATCCCCATATAGTTGTCGGATACCACGCAGTTCAGGGTGCATTTTACAAATTCCTTGTCTAACAGGATAAGAGGAATACCGGTATTCAAAATTTCCTCGTATCCTTTATATCCGTCAACGGAATTACGCGGATAGCAGAAGATTCCCTGCGGATTCAGTTGCGACAGGCTATGTAAAAACAAATCAAAATCATCGGCATGGGACACATTCTCCTGACGGGGGCCGGTCCAGAAGAAGGACGAGAACATACAGGCATTTTTATCCATTATATGCTCGATCCCGCGGATCAATTTGAACATCTCTTCGTCCTTATGCACCAGAACCACAAAAAAATGAGGGGGTTTGCGGGTATCCGTAACCGCGGCTTCGGTTATAAACGTTCCTTTTCCGGGGATCCGGTAGATAAGTCCCTCGCGGACCAATTCGGTCATAGCTTTATGTATCGTCTCACGCGAAAATCCGTACTGCCCGGCTAATTCCATTTCGGTGGACAGCGGCGTTTCCGCATCGTAAAGATTCTGGGCGATATTCCGCTTGATGTCGTCCATAACGGTTTTATACTTTTTTTCCATGCAGACAGTTCATCCTTTCAGCGGTAATTTTATCCATCATACACCTAATGTACGGACGTGTCAATACATTTGTTGGTCTATGCAAAAAAAGGCAAATATCCAATGATAAAATCAGAGTATGTCCGTACATATATAAAGTAATATTAAATTATATCTTTAATATGTCCGGTTATTATGGTATTTATTATTGACATTATAATATAGGCTGCGGTATAATTCAAGTACATATTTCAATCGGAGGAAATGACCATGTTGAAAAAAATGATAAGCGTTTTATCCGTGCTTTCCATTACAGCAGGGATGGTGATCATGACGGGCCCTATAGCTATTCCGGCTGCGGCCGCAGCGACCCCCAAGCAGGATATCCTCAAAGCCGTTTATTCCAGCCCGGCTCTGGACTGGGAATCCGAGGGTATGCCGATCGGCAACGGGCATCTCGGCGGTGTGGTTTTCGGCGGCGTAGAGGCCGACCGCATCCAGTTCAACGAGCATACCGTGTGGTCGGGCGGCCCGGGCAGCAACCCGAACTACGGCGCCGATATATACCGGCGGAACACCCCGGCGGTGGCGAAAAGCAATTTAGTAGCATTACAAAATTTCCTGCAGAACGAGGTGATGAACAACTTCACGCCGGCCTATAAGGATGGCACCGGGAAGATCATCACGCAGGATTATCCGAACAGCATGTGGCTCAACGATGGCGTCGGCAACGCTACGGCGCGCGCCAACCTCGAACAGCTCAAAGGCGAAAAATGGAACTTCGGCTCTTACCAGACGCTGGGCGATATCTACATATCCGACATCGACCAACCCCGGGTTTTGAAATCAAAGGCCTATGTGGCGGGCGACAAATCCGCCGAATCCGAGGGTTTCGGTGACATCTCATGGAACCTGTTCGACACCACCAACCAAACCAGATGGACCGCGGACGACAGCTGGACAGCTAAAAACAATCAGATCACATGGCCGGTCAACGTGGACTGGGAATATGACCGCGCCTTCAAGATAGATTCCTACAAGCTCGTTTCCAACGGAGAAAACGAGCGTTACGACCCGCGGACCTGGACGCTGTACGGCTCGGTCAACGGTACGGCGTATACGGTCATCCACGAACAAAACACGAATTATCAGTTTTCCGGTCGCCGGCAGACCGCGGCCTTCAACGTGGCAGCCGGCTTGCAGGCGGAATATAAGTATTATCGGCTTTCGATATTTACCACCCGCAACGGTACCGGCGGCGGCCGGGAAACCGCCCCCAGCCTGTGCAACATCATCCTGAACAATGTCACCAATCCCGCGCCGGCTTACTCGAACTATTCCCGCGAATTGGATCTGAATACAGGCATGGCCGGCGTTCGGTACACCCGGGACGGCGTCACCTATAAAAAGGAATATTTCACAAGCTATCCGGGCAACGTGATGGCGATCCGGCTCACCGCCGACGGAGCCGGCAGAATCAGCCAAAAATTTTCGATCAATTCCCCCCATGCCCTGCCGCTGACTAATGGCAGTCAGGTGACCAACTGGAGAACCAACGCGGCCATCACCGCCACCGGCGACACCATCACCATGACCGGCTCCCCGGTCGGGCAGTATGAAACGGTGAGGGAGCTGTTTGCCACCCAGCTAAAAGTGGTGCCGAAAAACGGTACCATGACCGTGAACGGCAACGCCATCGAGGTGACCGGCGCGGATGAGGTCTGGCTGTTCATGAGCGCGAAAACCAATTATCAGCTGAGTATGGACGCCGCGCAGAACTACTTTACAAACGAAACGACCGCCGATCTGACCAGCTCGGTCAAGGGCCGTTTAGACGCGGCCGCGGCGAAGGGTATGGACGGGGTGCTGGCGGACCATCTCACGGATTATCAGGGGCTGTTCGGCAGGGTCAACCTCCGCCTGAACGATGCTTCTTTCCCGGCCAATAAAACCACCGACCAGCTGCTGGCCGGATATAAAAATGGCTCAAATACGGATGTTGAAAACCGCTATCTGGAGATGCTGTATTATCAATTCGGCCGCTATCTGTTAGTCGCCTCCTCCCGGGAGGGCTCGCTGCCCGCCAACCTGCAGGGGATCTGGGCGCAAAGCCTTCAAAACTCATGGGATTCGGATTATCACACCAACATCAACATGCAGATGAACTACTGGCCCGCCGAGCAGGCCAACTTAGCCGAATGCCACCGTCCGGTTTTTGACTATGTCAGGAGCCTGATCCCCCGGGGCACCCAGACCGCCCGG
>WRDE01000311.1 GCA_009783605.1 Oscillospiraceae bacterium | reverse complement strand
GGGTGTTGGTGTAGCCGGTCAGCACGATATCCGCCAGCGTATCACCGTAGGCCGCCGTCAGGCCGCTCGGCCAGGTCACGCTCGGGTTGATTTTGCCCACCGTGACGGTCACGTCCTGCGTCACCGTGTTGTAATTCGTGGTGTCGGTCGGCGTGAAGGTCATGTTATGCGTCTGCGGGCCTGCGGCGCCGACTGATGTTGTGCCGGCCGCCGTCCAGGTGAAGGTGCCCGCCGGGGTGTTGGTGTAGCCGGTCAGCACGATATCCGCCAGCGTATCACCGTAGGCCGCCGTCAGGCCGCTCGGCCAGGTCACGGTTGGGTCGGCCTTGCTCACCGTCACCGAGATCGTCGTGGTGCCCGGCGCGTCGTTGCCGGCCGCGGTCACATAGGTTTCGCCTAACGGATTGTAGTAGACCGTCAGGGTATACGCCGTGGCGCTCGCCGCCAGGCTGTCCAAATACGCGCCGGCGAAGGTGATGGTGCCGCCCGATACCGTGTAATCGGTGCCGTATACCAGCGTCGTCCCGCCGTTCATGATCTTGTCGATGGTGTTGCCGTTCAGCGTCACATCCGCGGTCTTGCTGCCGCTGAGTTTGGTGTGGCTGATATTAGTGGTCACCGCCGCGCTGTCGGTGTATACCACCACGCCGTCCGACCGGATCACCGTCACATTGCCCTCGTTGTCGGTGATTTTCGCGTAGATGTAGCCTTTCCAGTCCGCCGCTCTGCTGAACGGCGCCGTGTACGGCGTCCAGCTCACCGCGCTCATCTCGCCGGCAGTTTCATACGCGGTGGTGGATTCACAATATTCGATCGTATCCACGCCCGAGCCGCCGTCCGCGCTGGCGATAGAGATCGTCACCGGTTGCTTGAAGAACAGGCCGAAGCTGATCGTGTTGAGGAACGACTCGAAGCTGTTGGTTTTGATCCAGATCGCCCCGGTCGGCGGCGTCACGTCCGCCGTGCGCAGCAAGGTGCCGGCCGACGCCGCGCCGGTTTCATAGCCGGCGTTCTCCTTCGACCGCGCGAAGAAGTAGTATGGCGTGTATTCGCTCAACCCGCTGAACACGCCGCTGTCCTGCCAGCCGGTTGTCGGCGCGGTCGATGTCGTGCTGTACGCGTACTCCGCCGTCTGACCGTTGCCCGGTGCGGCAGATTGCACCGTGATGCTCGTCGAGGTCTTCGATACTAAGGTCGGTGGATCCACAAGGGCGCCGGCGGCTTTTGGTCTGGCCCAGATGCTGGCCGATACGAAGTTGCTGCCGCCGCTGCCGTTTTTAATGACAACCTTATTATCCGTACCCTCCTCCAGCATGACGAACATGCGGAAGGTGTCCGATTTACTCTTGTCCCAGCCGCCCGTCGGGGGCAGGGTCACTCTATACGATTTGCCATTCACAACGACATCGAAGGATACCGCATTACTGTTTCCGCTGAAGTATTCGATCTCCAGCACGAAGATGCCGCCCTCCTCGCCGTCTAAGCCGCCGAACTGGCACCAGGCGCCGTTTTCTTCCATATTCTCAATAAAATCGCTGCCTCCGCCTAACTTCGGCTTACCGACCCCGGGATTGACCGAGTTTCCGTAGGTGAAATTGGTATTCCCCGCCCTTATGACGCAGTCGTTGACCGGCCTTGTGTAATCATCCATCTGGCCGGATTCAAAATAGATGGTGATGCCCTTGACATTCATGGCGGTGCCGCCGATCATGATCCGGTTGACTTCTCCCGGCAGCAGGTCGATAAATGTATAGGTATACGCGCTGAAATCCTCCCATACGCCAGGCCCTTGCCCCGGCACCTTAATGAAATAGGAAATCGGATAAGGCGCCGGATAGGTGGTGGCAGCGATGCCTGTGAGGGTGGGAACATTATTGATTCTGACCTCGGCATCGGGATAGGCCTTGGGATCGTTGACGATGACAAATCCCGAACCGTTGTCGGGCTTGCTGTAATTGATCTCCAGCAGCGCCCGCCCGCCAACCGGGCCGCCGTCCACATCCACAAAGATGCATTGGCCCATGTTGTGCACAGCCTGGGTATTGCTTTGCTTATTCGCGCCGTCTCTCACATAGCATTTATCGTTGTTCCATGTCGGATACTGGAAGCCCATCTGGTAATCGTCGTAGTTGCCGGCTTCGATATCCTTGTATTTCACTTCGATCTCATAATTGCCCGGGCCGAACTCATTGTCGAGATCGGTTTTGTTGACCGGCGGGGCGATGGCCGGTACGCTGGTTGCGGTCTGCGGGATCGGCCGGATGGTTCCGTCGGGATTGAAGAACACCTCTTCGACGCAGACCGAACGCAGCGCGCCGTGGCCGCCCGAAAGCTGGGCATTGTGGTAGAAGATATACCAATGGCCCTTAAATTCCTGGATGGAACCGTGGGAGGTATCGCCGGTGTTGACCTTATCGAGGATCGACCCCTTGTAATCCCACGGGCCGTAGGGGTTGTCGGCGGTGCTGTACAGCATATTGTCGCCGCCGCTGCCGCCGGCATTGCCGGGATACATCATGTAGTAGATCTTCTGGCCGGAGGCGTTGAGCCGGTCAAACATCCACGGCCCCTCGTGGTAATGGGGCAGCAGATTGTTCCATTCCGCCCACTGGCCGCCGTCGTTATGGTTCAGGATGGTCCAATCCTCGTCGAGCTGGACCATATTCTTCTTCAGCCTGGCGATACGGCACTGGCCGCCGCCGCCGAGTATGATATAGTAGTCATCGGTGGTGTCGTCGTAGTACACGCAGGGGTCAATGAGGTCCACGCCGGGCTGTTTGACGATATCGACGCCGTTCTTGTCCTTTAAACAGACGATGTCATTGTCTTTGAACCCCTGATAGGGGCTGTCGCTCCAGGCGACGAAGACCTTCCAGCTGTCGCCCCAGTGATCCGGGGAGCCATTTACAAAGCCGTCCCGCTCATCGCCGCCGATGGCATGGGGGAAGTAGTAGAAGAAGGGCCCTTTGCCGCCGGTGGCGGTCAAATCGCTGTTATACGCCGCGTCGGGCGCCCACATGAATTTGGCGTTTTCGTGATGGGGGCCGAAGGGCGGGGTTGTGGGCAGGTCGTCCCGGCGCAAAATCTCGCCGTGGTCGATCCAGTCCAGCATATTGTCGGTGGAGTAGACATGATACTGATCCATCAGGTTGCACCCCTCGGCGGGGAACACGTCGGTGGACGGATACAGCCACAGCCGTTCGCCGCCGTCATAATCTTTCCAGATATGGGCCGACGG
>WRDE01000310.1 GCA_009783605.1 Oscillospiraceae bacterium | reverse complement strand
CGAAGTATTGATGGTTGCCTACAATCCGATCAATGCGACGGAGGATAAAACAGTGGTCTGGTCAACATCCAATTCTGACGTAGCGGTTGTAGAAAACGGAACCGTTACCGCGAAAGCCAACGGGACTGCGGTCATCACCGCGAAGGTCGGCAACAAGGAAGCCGTGTATACTGTTACTGTCGGCATCCTCGGCCATGTCAGCGGCGGAGATTTGCTAAGCGTGACCGATGCCCGGATGATCCTACAGTTTTTGGTGAAAAAGATAGATTTTACACCGGCGCAGTTGGATTTGGCCAATGTCAGCGGCAATACCGCTGTCAGCGTAACTGATGCTCGACTAATATTACAACGGCTGGTTCAAAAAATCGATAAATTCCCGCGGGAAACAATATGATATTTTCAAAGCCGCCCGGCTTTCATCCTTTCTCAAGCCGGGCGGCATCTTACTTTTTGATTATTCGAGATAAATTTTCAACTACAAACAGAAAGAGGTTCATTATGAAAAAGAAATGGATATCCGGGTTACTGGCAGCTGCTATCTGCCTGACCCAACTCTTCTCATTCGCTACCTTGACGGTTCATGCCGCCGGCGACGAGGTCATCACGGTGGCGAAGATCACGGCCGGTAACTCCTATCCCCACCCGGTCATCGATCCGTACAATCTGATCAGCCCCGCCGGGTTGAGCCCGTGGCCGACCACCGATGTGGCGAACACTAGTTATCAGAGGGGTGACAATCCGATATGGCATTCCAACGACACCGGCCCCAAGGACAACGTGTGGCTGCTGCTGGAGCTGACCGTGGCCGAGGATATCGACCGAATCTTCATATGGAACCATAACACCCGTGAACCCGACAAGGGTCGGGACATCAAGGATGTCGACATCACCTATTCGGCTGACTCCACCGACGGCACGGGCGGCACATGGAAAACCCTCGGCAGTTTCGTGATCCCACGCTCGGCGGAGGACGCCCAGCCCAGTTTGCCTCAAACCAGTATTCCGCTCCGGGATAAGGCGAAGTATATCCGGATTCTCGCCAAAACCTCTTACGGAAGCGATGTGTGGGGATTGGGGAAGATCGTGTTGACCAGATCAGAGCTGCAAGCGGGATATTTAGAGAATAAAATCGCACAGGCCGAAGCGTTGAAAGCGAACCTGTATACCCAAACCAGCTGGGACGCGATGCAGCTGGTTCTGGGTCAAGCGAAAACGGTTGCGAACAACGGCGCCGCTACCGAATCCGAAAGGCTCACGGCGTTCTACACGCTTACCGACGCGATCTATGCGCTGGTACCGGCTGGGATAGGCGGGGGGATCGTATTCCATCTCGATCCCGACCGGCCGATCGACAATCTGGAAGTGCTGCCCGTCGGGTCGGCGAGATATTCGCCGGGTATCAATTTGTTGAATCACGGTTCGCCCAAGTATTTCTGGTATCAAAATTTCGGCGCTTCACCCAATCATTTTATCGAGTGGACGGTGGATTATCCCGGCGATACCGATGCCGTTTACTGCGGGTGGATCCACATGTCCACAAATTCTGCCGCCACCTATCAAATCACCGTGGAGCAAGGCAGCCAAACATGGACGACGCAGTTTACCACAACCGGAAAAGGCTGGGAGCTCGCCGATGTGGACAATATCACGATCCCAAAGGGCGAAAGCACGATCACGCTGACCAAACTTTCCGGGAGCACCACAGCCGATATCAAAGGGTTGGAAATGATCCGCAAAAGCGATCTGGCGGATTATAAAAACAGGGTGGCGGCATTCAAATCGGATACCACTTGGCTGGCCGAATCCGGTTACGGGTTGTTCTTCCAATACGGCGTATGGGGATACCCGCAATTCGGCCCGAAGAAAAGCGCCGAGGCCGCTACCAACGATTTCGATGTAAAGCGCTTCATTAATATGGTGGAATCCACCGGCTCAAAATATGTCATCTGGTCGCTGACTTGGTGGGAGTACCGTATGCAGATGCCGGTCGAGGCCGTAGACCGGATCATGGGCCATTCCCGTTTCACCACCGAGCGGAATCTGGTCGGGGAAATCGCTCAGGCGTTGAAGGACCGCGGCATCGGCTTTTTCCTGTATTATCATCAGGGAATGCAGCAGGAACCCACTTGGAAGGCAAAACAAAACTGGCCGGAGAGCTTTACCACCACCGGCGGCGGCGACCGTTCCACGTTTTTTGATAATTGGGAAGCGGTCATCACCGAGATCGGCGAAACCTTGGGCGAAAATCTGGACGGCTGGTATTTCGACGACGGCTGCACCTACTGGCCCGCTCCCTTTGAGCGGTTGGGCGCGGCTGCCAAAACCGGCAACCCGAACCGGATCCTCTCGTATAACAGCTGGTACGCGACCCGTTATACTGAATTTCAGGAAACGGTGTTCAACGAGGACACATGGGCGCCCGCCAACGCGAACGCGCCGACCAACGAGCATGGTATTGTCATGGCGGGACGGGAAAAAGGGCTGCTGTATTCGGGAATGCCTACGCTTGAGGGATGGTGGGGCATCGAGCACGCCAATCAAACAATCGAATTGAAACACAACGCTTCAACCATCATCGCGAATGTCCGTAACGCCATGAACCGCAAGGTACCCCTTGCGCTCAACATCCAGATGTGGGAGGACGGCACGGTCGGAGCGGATACCCTGCAGGCATTGATCGCGTTGAAAGATGCCGTGCGGGTCCCGTTGGTATCCAAGGTTTGGGGCAACGTCAGCGGAACAGGAACACTCAATGTCGGAGACGCCCGGATGATCCTGCAGCACCTCGTCCATAAAATTACGCTTGACGAAGAGCAACTCGAAATCGCCAATGTAAGTGGCAACGAGAATTTGGGAGTAACCGACGCGCGGCTCATATTACAAATGCTGGTCCAAAAAATTGATAAATTCCCCATCGAAAAATAGTTCCGACAGCCATATTCATACATTTCGGAGGATTCGCCATGAAAAAGCTATTTTGCTTATTTTGTTTAATTGTGTTGCTGGTGACAACCCTACTGGCTGTCACACCAGTGTTTGCCGACGAAGAAAAAGTCCGGCCGCTGGGGGATGTCAACGGCAATTTCGAAGTCGATGTAGGTGACGCCCGTATGATCTTGCAGCACCTTGTTCATAAGATCACGCTTGATGAGGAGCAGTTGCTATACGCCAAGGTCACTGCCGGCGAAGGAGAGTTGTCAGTCACCGACGCGCGACTTATCTTGCAATTCCTTGTCAAGAAGATTACGGAATTT
>WRDE01000309.1 GCA_009783605.1 Oscillospiraceae bacterium | reverse complement strand
CGACCGGTTCGCCGATAAAGCCGTCGGCGATCAGCTTGCGGCAGGTCTGGATGCCGGCGCCCATAAAGGTGTCCGGCGCGCCGCCCAGCAGCAGCTTCTTCTCGGCCGCCAGCGCCGCCAGCTCGCGGCCCTCCTCGATCGAAGCGCCCAGCGGCTTCTCGGAGTAGACATGCTTGCCGGCCAGCAGCGCGGCTTTGGAAACCTCGAAATGCTCATACGGCCGGGTCAGGTTCAGTACGATGTCGATCTGCGGGTCGGCAAACAGCTCGTGCATGTCCTCATAAATCTTCAGCGGCGCGTAGTCCTCCGCCGCTTTTTCCGCCCGCTCCCGGATCAGGTCGCAGACGCCGACCAATTCGAGGCCTTTGAATACCTTGGTGATGTTTTGCAGGTAGATGCCGGAGATGGCGCCGACGCCGACAATGCCGATTTTGACTGTTTTCATGTGGGTTGTCTCCTTTTTTATGTGAATTTTTATTGGAAGCTGATTTACCAATTCGTTTTCTCGATCATCAAAACCCGTCGCCCGTCCGGCTGGGTCAGGGTCATTCTAATACCGCTGTAGGACGGATACCAGAAAATATCGCTGTAAACGCTGCCGTCCGGCGGGGTATATGCTTCGGCCAAACTGCCGTTCATTCCCCCGTCGCCGGAAAAATACGGGTCATTTTCGCCGGTCAGCGGGCTGTAATACCATTCCCGTCCCGCGACCATCTCCCGGGGTTCGATCTGTTTGCCGGTTTGGACATCGAACAGCGCCGCGCCGCCCGGCACCGCCGCCGAACCCACATCGGGCGGCCCGTCCCCCATCGAGGTGTCCCGCTCGTGATATACCACCGTGATATATCCGTCTTGCATCTGCACTATCGGATAGGCGGAGCTGCCGGCTTTTTCTAACGCCGGAATCATCGCCCCGGCGGCGGCGTTGACCGCGGCGTCCAGCTCGGGCCGCGCGCCGTTATTAAACCGGATCGACGGGATGAGCAACGTGGGGTGCGCGTAACGCTTTTCGCTCTTGTAGTCCACATAGGTGAACGGGATCTTGGTATCCCGCCAGGACACATCGAAGAAGTCCGCGCCGTAGGGGCTGACCTGAGGCGACAGCGGGATGGGTATATATTCCAGATCAAAAAACGGATCTCGAATATCCAACCATATTCTGCATATGCCCTGTTCTAATGTAAAATTCTCCGGTAACGCCGTATATCCGGTAAAGGCCCGTTTCCGGTCATCTTCCCAGATATCTGCATACGATATCCTTCCATTGAGATACGACAGGACATCCACGTCTTCGTAAAACAAACCGGCAACAGACAATTGCTTTCCTTCCCTGTCGATCACCGCCGTTTTGACCGCTTTGTTGGCGGTCATATACCACCAGGCATGTGACATCCCGTCACTTTGCTGCCCGATCCGGATATTCAACAGCCCATACCAATCCCAGATCTGATAGTCGTCCCAGCCCGGTATTTCTTCTTTCGTCCGGTCAATAAACCCGAGAGCGGCTTGCTCCAATGCCGGACAGCCGCTGAAGGTCAATACTTCTTTGGGATATGTCGTCCAATTATAAGGAATCTTCTCGTCAGGATCAACCGGCTCGTCCGTCCGGCTTACTGTTCCGTAAACAGGGTCTGGCGGCGGTTTCTGGGGCGCCCCCGTGGTTGCGGCGGTCGCAGGTTCGGAGGAATCCGGCGGCGCCGAAATGGTACAGCCCGGCAGCAGCAGGGCTATGATCAGCGCGGCGGCTACATATTTTTTGATCATGCCGGCTACTCCCTTTTCTCTATCATCAATAACCGCTGCCCGTCCGGCTGGGTCAGGGTCAGGCTGTACCCCCATACGCCGAATATGTCGCTGTAGGTGCTGCCGGCGGGGGGCACATATCCGTCGATCTCCGGAAGAGCACCTCCCCACTGGTTATCGGTTTCGCCTTCAAGATATTCATCCTGGTCCCCTTTGATTCTCGCGTAGCGCCACTCCCGGCCGGCCACTATCTTCTGGATATCCGCCGGTCTGCCGGTTTCGATCTCCCACAGCAGTGCACCGCCGGGAACCGCCGCCGAATAGCCAGCACAACACATCGAGGTATCCCGTTCAAGATATGTCACCGCTATATGGCCGTTTGACACATACACTTGGGGATAAGCGGAAAATCCGGCTTTTTCTAATTTCGGGATCATGTCCTCGACCGCGGCGTTGACCGCGGCGTCGGTTTCGGGCCGCGTACCGTCGTTCAACCGGATCCTCGGATACAGCAGGGTGGCATGGACCTTTTCTCCATACAAATCCCGGCCGCTGTCAAACGTAAACGGGATACCGGTTTCCTGCCAGGAAATATCAATAAAATCCTCGCCGTAGGGACTGATATCCGGGTATAGGGGGATGCGGACGCTGTCCAAATCAAAGAACGGGTCCCGGACATCTAAATGGATACTCACCGCGCCGTATGCCACCGTAAACGCCCGCGGGAGCGCGGTATAGTCGGTGAAGGGGCGCTTCCGGTCCTCTTCACCGGCTTCAATATACGGCATCCGCCGGTTGATATAGGCCAGAATATCCACATCATCATAAAATAAGTCGGTAAGGGACAGTTGATTGCCGTCCCGGTCGATTATCGCCGTCTCTACCGCGAAATTGGCGGTCTTCTGAAAAGAATTCAACCAGATATCCGTGCCTTTTTTCACATAGATATTGACTAATCCGTATGCTCCATTGACATGCTCGTCATTCCGGTCAGGGATGGCTGCCCGCGCCCGGTCCACAAACTCATTGGCCGCGGCCGCCAGCTCCCGGTATTCGTTGGGAAACTGTATATACGCCTGCGGATCGTCATATCTGTTCCAAGAGAAATCAATATAGCTTTCATGATAATCCGCCGGCCCCGCTGACCGCGGCACCGTCCCGAAAACCGGTCCGGGCGGGGGTTGAGGAGACCCGGTTGGCGCCGTGGTGGGCACAACGGTCGTGACCGTATCAGTAGTTACCGCCGTCTCGGGTTCGGATGAATCCGGCGGCGCTGAGGCGGTACAGCCCGACAGTAACGCTATGATCAACACGACGGCCAGATATTTTTTGATCATGCCGGCCATCCCCCCTTATTTATTTGTGTTCTGCATTCTGAGTAACCGCTGATTTAATCGATTTTCGTAGGGGCGACCGTCCTCGGTCGCCCGGGCAACTCGTTGCGATCTGCGCAACCCGCATTTTATCTATGTTTGCGGGCGACCGAGGACGGTCGCCCCTACAATTTCATCATGTAATCAGTGT
>WRDE01000308.1 GCA_009783605.1 Oscillospiraceae bacterium | reverse complement strand
GAAACCGAAAAAAGTAAAAAAAAGTAAAAAGGTAAAAAAAGAGAGAAAAGCGAAAAAAGCCAAACGGAAATTGATCGACATAGGCAGGATGCTGAAAGAGGACGGGGTCGGGGCGACATTAGCCTATTTCAGACAGCTGGCGTCGTTAGTGAAAAAATCCGGCGGGCGGATGCTGTCGGCGGTCCGGGTTGGCCGGTTGGAGATGCAGTTGGTGATCGCGTCGGAGGACGCGGCAAAGACGGCGATAACCTACGGAAAATACTGCGGGGCATTCTATTCGGCGCTGGCGGTGGTGAAGCAGGTCATCCCGATAAAACGCCGCAGGGTATCCATGATCCCGGATTTTTTCAACGAAAAGGGTTCCGCAACCCTTTATCTGCGCGGACATGTGATTCCGCTGCGGCTGTTGTTTGAAGCGCTGCGATTTTTGATTGCGTTTTTACTTTTTAATACAAAAAAACAAAAGGAGACGGTAAAAGATGGACAATAATGTAAACAGTCTGCTGGGTGTATCGATGGAAAAAATCAAGGAGATGGTGGACGTCGATACGGTGGTCGGCACCCCGATCGTGACCGGCGAGGTAACCCTGATCCCGGTTTCAAAGGTGACCTACGGATTTGCCGGCGGCGGCTCGGATCTGCCGTCGAAATCCAATCACCAGTTGTTCGGCGGCGGTTCCGGCGCCGGCATTACGGTCACGCCGATCGCGTTTATATCGGTCAGCGGGACCGAGGTACGGCTGCTGCCGCTGATATCCAAGCCGGATACGGTAGACAGCCTGATATCCAAAATCCCGGACGCCTATGATATGGTGACCGGCTTGATCGAAAAGCGTAAAAAAGACAAGCAGGAAAAAGAGGAACAGGCGTAAAAAATAGTCTCGATTACCGTATTCCGGCATATGGATAAGCTGGGACGGTGATAAAATGAGACTGGCTGCCACTGCGACGGTATGTATTTACCTTTTATACTGCTGCGCCGGTTTAACCGCGTCGGCTTCCGCCGGTTTTTCGGCGGCGGCGAACCTGCCCGCGTCGGGCGACGGGGATAAACCGGCGGGAATCCATGCCGTGTCGGCGATCCTCTATGAGGTGTCGGCCGGCACCGTGCTGTATGAACGGGACGCCGACACCCCGCGGCCGATGGCCAGCACCACCAAGCTGATGACCGCGCTGCTGGCGGCGGAATCCGGCGACTTGCAGCGGTTGGTGACGGTAACCGCCGAAGCGGTGCGGGTGGAGGGCTCGGCGGTCGGGCTGAAAGCCGGCGATATGCTGACGCTCCATGACCTGCTCGTCGGGTTGCTGCTCAGCTCCGGCAACGACGCCGCCAATGTTATCGCCTGTACCCTGTCCGGCTCGCTGCCGGCTTTTGCCGATCGGATGAACCGGCGCGCCCGGGCGATCGGTATGACCAACAGCCGGTTCGTGACCCCCTCCGGATTGGACGCCGAAGGGCACGCCGCCAGCGCCCGGGATATGGCGCTGCTAGGCGCCGAGGTGCTGAAACATCCGGTATTAGAGAAAATATGCTCCTCCCGCTCAATGAAGATCGAGATCGCCTCCGCCTCTGCGCCGGACAGCAAACGGCCGGTCACCCTCACCAACCACAACCGTCTGCTGTCGCTATACCCGGACGCCGTCGGGCTGAAAACCGGTTTCACCAAAAAATCCGGCCGTTGCCTCGTTTCGGCGGCAAGGCGGGACGGGGTGACGCTGGTGGCGGTGACACTGAACGACGGCGACGACTGGGACGACCATATAACCCTGTTCGACTACGGGTTTTCGCAAGTAGAAGCGGTGTCAATCCCGCCTCCGGAGCTTCCGGCGCTGCCGGTGGCCGGCGGATACCGGCGGGAGGTGACACTCAATACCCAACCGCCGCCGGCCTGGGTGCTGCCCAAAGGGGACGGCAGCAAAGTTACAGTATCCATAGAGCTGCCGCGGTTTATACTGGCGCCGGTAGTGGATGATCAACCGGTAGGCCAGGTACGGTATCTCTGCAAAGACGAAGAACTCGCTGTAATACCGATACTCACCGTATCGGCGGTAGAAGCCCGCCCGGTAACAGCCCCAAAACAACGGTTCCGGGAACGAATGCGCGAATTGTGGAAAATATTATATTCATAAAAATATTGTTGATACCATAATTGTATATTATACATTTTACATTGTACATTCAATAAAGGAGTGCTTACCATGCCGCAGGCAAGGCTGCAAAAAATATTGTCGGAATACGGCGTCGCCTCCCGGCGCAAGGCCGAGGAGCTGATCGAGCAGGGCAAGGTCAAGGTCAACGGCCGCCCGGCGTCGCTGGGGGACAAGGCCGATCCGCATACCGATGTGATCACGGTGGCCGGCAAAAAGCTGGCCGCCCGGGCTGAAGAGCCGGTGTATATCATGCTCAATAAGCCCCGTGGCTACGTCACCACGCTGAGCGACGAGCTGGGGCGCAAATGCGTCGCCGAGTTGGTGGAAGCGGCCGGGGCGCGGATCTATCCGGTCGAACGGTTAGACCGGGATTCGGAGGGGCTGCTGCTGCTCACCAACGACGGCGAGTTCGCCAACGCCGTGATGCATCCGGCCGCCCAGATCCCGAAATATTACCGCGTCACCCTGCGTTCCCCCATAAAGGACGAACAGCTGCAGGCCTTCCGGGAGGGGATGCTGATAGACGGCGAGAAGACCGCGCCGGCCGAGATCGAAATGATTTCGGCCGAACCCGGCCGCGCGGTGGCGCAGATCACGCTGTATGAGGGCCGCAACCGCCAGATCCGGCGGATGTGCGAGGCGCTGGGTCTGGAGGTTGCGAGGCTGAAGCGGGTCGCCATCGGGACGGTCAAGCTGGGAATGCTGCCGCCCGGAAAATGGCGGCATCTGGAGCCGAAAGAGGTGCGCGGTCTGGTGGCGGCCACGGCGGTGACCAAGAAGGTGGCTGCGAAATATATTAAGAAAACCAAAGCGCCGGCATCACCCGCGGACTCACCCAAGTACAAACGCCGCTCTAAAACAGAATAAATAATATGATGATCCGGCGGCGTTTGTGAGCGCTATAACACACTGACTGCGGGAACGTGAGAAGCGTCTAATTGGTTTGCATAATTGTGTAAAAGCGAACCAAAAACGCGCCGCGGCGCGTTTTGAAATGTGTTGGTTAGCGGACTCACCCAAGTACAAACGCCGCGGCGTTTGTGGATGCGTCTTTTCCGTTCCCGAAATCAGTGTGTTACAGCGAAGACAAACGCCGCGGCGTTTGTGGATGCGTCTTT
>WRDE01000307.1 GCA_009783605.1 Oscillospiraceae bacterium | reverse complement strand
CCTGACCGCCTTTTTCTTGGGCGGCTTGATCTCCACCAATTCGGGTTTTTTCCGTTCAAACAGCGCGAGGTCATAGGCCTCGCTCCGGTTGGCCTGAGGCAGGTCATACTCTTCGGGAACACTGCTGCGCGGGTTCAGAACAGCCATCTCAGTCACTCCTTATTCTTAATTTTTTCCAAAACTCTCAATTTCGCGCTCCGGGCTCTGGGATTGGCGGCGATCTCCGCCGGCTCCGGTTTCACCGGCGCAAATACCCGGGCCGCCGGCGTCCGGCCGCAGATGCAGACCGGGAAACCCTTCGGACAGGTACAGGATTTTTTCCACCCGTTGAACGTATCCTTCACAATTTTATCCTCAAGGCTGTGAAATGTAATCACCGCCAGCCTTCCGCCGACGGCCAACCGTTCAAAGGCGGTATCCAATCCCGCGGCCAGCGCGTCCAATTCCCCGTTGACCGCGATGCGGAGCGCCTGAAAGACCCGCCGGGCTGGATGCCCGTCCCGCCGCGCCGCCGCGGGCACCGCGCCGCTTACTATCGCCGCCAGCTCGCCGCAGGTGGTTATCGGGGCCGCTTCCCGGGCCTTTACCACCGCCCGGGCGATCGAACGGGAAAACTTTTCTTCCCCGAACCGGAAAAAGATATCGGCCAGCGCGGCCTGCTCCAGCGTATTGACTAAATCCGCCGCCGACCCGCCGGTCCGGCACATCCGCATATCTAACAGGGCGTCCTCCGCGTGATAGGAAAATCCGCGCTCCGGCGTATCCAGCTGGTGAGAGGATACCCCGATATCCAGCAGGATCCCGGCCACCGTCCGGATACCGAAACCGTCCAAAACCTGCCCCATTTCGGTATAGTTCGCCTGCACCACCGCCGCCGGCAGCCCTTCCAACGCCTGCGACGCCGCCGCCACCGCGTCAGGGTCCCGGTCAAGGGCGATCAGCCATCCCGTCGTCAGGCGGGAAGCCACCAACCGGGCATGCCCGCCGCCCCCGGCGGTCCCGTCAAGATAATTGCCGCCGGGCTTAACAGCCAAAGCCGACAAAACCTGCTCCGCCAACACCGGTATATGATACGGCCTGTCCCGCATAATCAATTGTTCCCTGTTCATCATTAATTGTTAATTGTCAACCGTCAACCGGCCTATATTCCCAATTTCGTCAGCGACGCGGCGATATCGGTCTCGCTCATCTCATTTTCTTCCAATCTCGCCGGATTCCAGATCTCGGCGTGGTTGCCGACGCCGATCACCACGGCTTCCTTCTCCAATCCGGCATGGGCGATCAGGTGAGCCGGCAGATTGATCCGCCCCTGGCTGTCCACCGCCACCTCCGCCGCCCGGGAGGTCAGCGCCCGCATCAGCGCCTCCCCCTCGGCGATCGGCAGCACCGCCGCCCGCCCGATCAGCTTGTCCCACTCCGCATGGGTATACAGCGCCACGCACCGGGCCATCACCCGGACCGCCATAAAATCCTCGCCTAACTTATCCCGCAGTTTGGCCGGTACAAAGATGCGGCCTTTGGCGTCCAGATTGTGAAAATACCGCCCATACAGCATCTTTGCACCTCCTTCTGTTGAAAACTCTGTGGAAAGAGTGGAAAATCCACCACGATCCTCCACGAGATAAGTTGATTTAGCCACTTTCCACCACCGGGCCTTCATTATTACATAAACAGCAAAAAAAAGCAAGCCCTTTTAATGAATTTATCTCAATCAAATTTTTCCTGTCACTTTTCAACCGGGTTTTACGAATGGTATAATTGACCGCGGTTAATGTCAAAAAAAATGAGGTGATTTTTTGTCCGGTGAACAAGAGCTGTATGCGCTGTTGATCCGGCAGCCTGAAAAGGGATTGGAAAAGATCATGGACCGCTACATGGCCTTTGTCTATACCGTCGTATACGGCAAGCTGTCCGGGACCGGCACCCGGCAGGATATCGAGGAGTGCGTCAGCGATATTTTTTATGAATTTTACCGGACCCGCCATACCATCGACCCGGAAAAAGGCTCGGTAAAAGCCTGGCTGGCCGTCCTCTCCAAGCGCATGGCCATCGACGCCTGGCGCCGGCAGCGGCGGGCGGCCGGCGATCTTTCGCTCGACGACGCGGGTTATGCCTGGATCGCTTCGGAGGCCGACCCGGAAAAGGAGCTGGCCGACCGGGAAACCGGCGAACTGCTGATGCGGCAGATCCGGTCCCTCGGCGAACCGGACAGCCAGATCATCCTGCGCAAATATTATCTCGGCCAGAGCGCGAAAATCATAGCCGGCGCCCTGAAACTCAAGGAAAACACCGTCAATAAAAAAGCGTCCCGTTCATTGGAAAAATTAAAACAGACATTGGGAGGTGTCTTATAACATGGAAAAGGAAATCACAAATATTCTCGACAATTTGACGGTCGAACAGACCGAAAGGTGGATTGACGACAGTATGGAGATGAAGCTCAACAGCCGGGACCGCCGCCGGATCAAAAACGCCGTTTTTGAAAAAACCGGCTCCAAAAAACGGCAGCGCGCCGCTCTCCCCCGGAAGCTGGCGGCCTGCGCCGCGGCGTTCGCGGTGGTATTCGCGTCGCTGGCCGTCATCGGCTTCGACAACGTGGCCGCCGCCATTCAGAAGCTGTTCACCTTTGTACCGGGGATCGGCATCGTGGAGAAGGACGACGCAGATATCTACACCGCCGAGTTGCTCACCGGCTATATCCAAACCGAAAACGCCAAAGTGACCTTCGTCAACGCGGTATACGCCGACGGTATCCTGGCCGTACAGATAGCTGTCGCCGGAAAAGAAACCAATCGGGAACACTTCTTTGAAGACTATACCGTCTATATCAACCAGAAGTCTATCAATTTGGCCGATGTAATCCAATTATGCGGCAGCGCATCTGACTACTATGATACTGCCTTCTATTTCGAGAAAGAAACTGCTCCGCCGAAAGAAGGGGACATTTTCGAGGTCGCGGTCGCCGGCTTTTCCGAGCGGATATCCTTCTCGATGGTCCCCTGCCGCGACTATGACGACTTCGCCAAAATCGGTCCCTATGACACCCAAAACGGCATTTCACTCGTCACCACCGCCCAACGGTTCGGCGACCAGCTGGCTGTCTGGTGCTATCCCCATCAAACCGCCGAATCCGCTTATAAAAACGACGAGATCTGCGGTATCGGCTTCGCTTCTCCCTCTTCCGTCGTATTTTATCCCCCCGGCGGATGGGAAAAGTGGTCCGCCAATCCGGATGAATACATCCAGACGCCCGGCGGCAAAATCCCCCAAAACATGGATGACAACGGGCTCAACAGGCAATACAAAAACCGGCTGCTCTTT
>WRDE01000306.1 GCA_009783605.1 Oscillospiraceae bacterium | reverse complement strand
TTTTCGTAGTAGCAGTAGCAATGTGGGAAGTGTGGGAAAGTCTAACGCCCTTTTCCATGCTTTCCACATTAAAATATATATTATCGGCAAAATGGGGAAGAAAAACAAAAACCGCTTACAAAGTTTTTTTGTAAACGGTTAAGTATTTGTTGCAATAAAGCCATTTGCCGCTGTTTATCACGGTTGTTTTTTTGTATCGCTATAAATACTTAACCGGGGTTATGCAATGATTTGATATGGTATATCATTTTCTATGGCGTAGGCGAGGGCGTAGGAGTCGGCGTAACAGTGGATGACAACATCATCAGAATTATCAAATGCAGTTTCATCAATTTTCATAACACTATTCGGTATTATTATTTTTTGTAAATTTTTACAACCTGCAAATGTGTATTGCCCGATATTTACTATTTTATCCGGAATAATAATTTCGCCGATCTTCGTATTATAAAAAGCTGCTCGTTCAATCACAACCAAATTATCCGGAAGAATAATATTTTCTAATTTACAACCACTAAACGCTCCTTCACTGATCTTCGTTAAATTTTCCGGCAAAATATATGAATTTTCTTCTCTCCCCAGCGGATAACAAAGGATTTCGGATTTATCTTTATTAAATAATACACCGTCCATATCTGAATAATACGGATTATCGGTTGCTACCGATATTGATTCAAAATAATACAACCCCGAAAATGCCTGTTTGTCGATAAAAATTACATTTTTCGGTATATTAATATATTTTAATGACAACGTCCAGTCAAATACATTTTTTCCAATACTTTTTACGCTATCCGGAATGATTATTCTTGTGAATATATTTGGCGCAAACGCATAATCGCCGATACCAATCACTGGTTTTCCTTCAATCGTATCCGGAATTGTTAATATAAAATTTTTGTCGTTATAGAAAAAGAAGTCTGGTAGTATATCGGGAAAAGGATATCCCGACCACGTATGTCCTGTAATGATAACGCCGTCATCCACAATCTTATATTCATATTGAACTCGTTGCTCTGACGGATCGACAATAACTGTTGTCGCCGTACTTTCTTGAATTGAATCTATTATAACCGCTTTAGTTGAAGTCACTTCGTGTGTCGACTCTCTTATCCGTGTCCCGGATGTTTTTTCTTCGTCTAAATCATTTTCTCCTGACTCTTTCGCCACTTGAGTCGAAGTTACTTCGCGTGTCGACTCGCCTATCTGTGTTACGGATGTTTTTTCTTCGTTTAAAGTATCTCTTCCCGACTCTTTTGCCGTTTGAGGCCTTTTTTTTGTTATTTCTGTAGACTTGTAGTCTTCTGTCATTATTTGCTCACCATCATCCCCGGCAAGATCCACGGCCGGCTCCCGTCCCCGGAAAATCGACCACCAGCCCAACCCGAGCAATAATGCCAGCACCGCTGCCACCGATACGGCGGATGCGGCGAGCTCCCGCCAGCGGTAGGCGCGGGATACCTCTCCCTGTTTCGGCGCGCCGTCCAACCAGTTCTCGGGCGTGCGGATACCGCCGACCGTCTGCTCCAGCCCGTCGGCGATACGCTTGTCAAATGGGTCTGTATACTTATTCATGAAAATCGTCCTTTCTAATAGTCCGCGGCGGGGGCAAGCCCCCGCCCTACAGTATGGCGCTCATTCCTCTAATATCTTCCTCAGCTTCTCCCGCGCCCGCAGCAGCCGCGACTTGACGGTGTTTTCGTTTTTGCCCATCATCCGCGCCGCCTCGGCCGCCGAATAGCCGTGGTAGTAGCACAGCAGGATAATCTCCCGGTCGGCGTCCGGCAGCGACATGACCGCCGCCAGCAGCTCCCGGTGGTTGTCCTCCGGCGCCGGCGGCAAAAAATCGGCGATTTCTTCAAGGGATACGGCGGGATGCCGCAGGAAATACCGGCGGCGGTTGGCGCATTCGTGGAGCGCCGCGCGGATCAGCCAAGCCTTGATATGTTCCTCCGACTCAAATTCTTCGCTGCTCCGGAACAGCTTAAAAAAGACGTTTTGGAAGCAGTCCTCCGCGTCATGGGGGTTGCCGAGGCGCACGATACACAGCCGGGTAACCATGTCGGCGTACCGTTGCAGTATCGCGTCAAAGTCCGGCCGGGGCTTCGCAAGCTCGACTACATTCCGCATAAAATGTCCCCTTCGATAATAATACACCGGCACAGACGCAACCGGTGCATGGGGGGCGCGGAGGGCGCTTTAAAATTCATCAAATCGGATTAGTACCGCGGCGCCCCCGCCTGAAGAACGCTTTCGCGTTCTTCCCTATATGCTTTTTTATCTATTTTTGACTGACAGCATATCACAGGCGCGGGGGGCGCTTGAATTTTTATCAAATCGGATTAGTGCCGCGGCGCCCCCGCCCGAAGAACGCTGTCGCGTTCTTCCCCATATTCTTTTTTATCTGTTTTTGACTGACAGCTTATTGCAGGGATACTTAAAAAATTCATCATAATTATGAATTATGCATTATGAATTATGCATTCCCAAAAGGTGCTCCAGCAATATTTTCACGCCTATCGCCGCCAAAACGGCCCCGCCGGCCAGTTCGGCTATGGATTTGAATTTTTGGCCGCATAGCCGGCCGAGCTTCACGCCGGCCGCGGACACAATCAAAGTCACCGCGCCGATAACCGTTATTGCCGGGAGCAGGCTGACCCGGAGAAAAGCGAAGGACACCCCCACCGCCAGCGCGTCGATACTGGTGGCCAGCGCCAGGGGCAATATCCGCGCGGGTTTCAACGACGCTTCCTCCGCGGCGGCGCATACGCTGTCGGCACAGCCTTCTTTTTTCAGGCTTTCCCAGATCATTTTCCCGCCGAGAAAGCCCAGCAGCGCGAAGGCTATCCAATGGTCAAAATCAATGATGTAATCGGTAAATTTCACCGCGAGACCGTAGCCGAACACCGGCATGACGGCCTGAAAAACGCCGAAATATAAGCCGACGATCCATGACTTTTTTGCGGCGCCCTCAGATATGGTCACCCCGATACAGACCGCCGCGGCGAAGGCGTCCATCGAGAGCGCCGCCGCGAGAAAAAGCAGTTGGATGAAGGTCATGGTATTCCCTTATACAATTTCAAATTTTCCGCCCAGCGCGGCGAAATGGTCGAAAAACGCCGGATAGGATTTGTTGACCGCTTCGGCGCCGATAATGGTGACCGGTTCATCCAGAACCGACGCCAGCACCGCGAACGCCATCACAATCCGGTGGTCGCCGTGAGAATCTACCGCACCGCCGCGCAGTTTGCCGCCGGTGCTGCCGAAAAGGATCATACCGTCCGGCAGCTCGGTCACCTGGCCGCCGAGGGCGGCGATCCCGTCGCAGACGCT
>WRDE01000305.1 GCA_009783605.1 Oscillospiraceae bacterium | reverse complement strand
TCCGGTGGTCAACTGGAAAAACGAACAGGATAAAGTCACCGCCGGGCGCAAAAACATCACCGGGCAGGTGCAAAATATCCTCTTCGACGGTATCACCTTTTCCCATACCGACTGGCTGCTACAAAAAGTCGGCGATTCGCGAGGCAAAGCCTCGGTGCAGTCCTGCGGCATCACCTATACGGCATATGCGACCAACAATTGGCATTTTGATATGTACCGCAATCTGGATCTGATGCCGGCGGCCGTCACCGCCAGCCACGCCCGGAATATCCATATCCGCAACGGCGCGGTCACCCTGACCGGCGCGCTGGGTATTTCATTAGTCAACGATGTCACCGACTGCTCGGTTACCGGCAATGTCATCCGGCAAACCGGCGGCGGCGGGGTCACGGTGGGGCACCCGCAGCATGTGTTTGAGAACGATTCATTAGAGCCGGACGTGTATGTCCACCATGTGGATCAGGATAAAAACAAGCCGGTATACGGCGCGGCGGCGGACAAGGAAAAGTTTCAAAATGGTACCGAAGCCGTACCCCGCAGCATCACCGTCGCCAACAATCTGTTGTGGGAGTGCTCCCGGCTGTTCAAGGCCGACACTGCGTTCACTTCATTTTTCACCGACAACCTGCGGGTCGAGCACAACCATATCCGCGACACCGGCTACAGCGGCATGACGGTGGGCTGGGGCTGGTGCAATTTCGACGGTAAGCCGTCCTCCTTCACCGGTTGGGGTACCGGCAACCTCCAGCCGGCGACCCTCCCCGACCATATCACCACCGTCGCCCGGAACAACAAAATCATTGGTAACCGGATCGAAAACACCATGACCACGCTGCATGACGGCGGCGCGATCTATACCTTGGGCAGCCAGCCCGGCACCCACATGCGGTATAACTTCGTCAACGGCACCGATATCGGGCTGTACACCGACGAGGGTTCGGCGTATTTTGGACCGATCGACAACAATGTGGTTAAAAACACCGGTCAATCCCTGTATGCCGGCGACTACGGCCGCAAGCACGATTTGTTTTTCTCCAATACCTACAGCAATCTCAATCAGTACAACATCAACACATTACCCAGCGCCAATATTAAGGTGGCCGGGTTCCGTTATATCGGCAACGCCCGCTGGCCGAAGGAGGCCTTCGACACCGTGACCGGCTCGGGATTGGAAAAGACGTACGCCAAAAAATATCTCGACAAACTGATAACCATATACGGCAGCGTACAGGACGTACTGCTGCCCGAAAGCGCCCAGGCATATGCCAACGAGCGGCTCGCTATCAAAGGGGTGCTGGAGCCCTCCGACGAGATCTGGCTGGCTCCCGCCGGGACGACGGCGTTCGCCGAGGGTGATACCATGACCAAAATGACCGGCGATGGCGATGCTATCCGTGTACCGGCCGCCAGCGGGACATATAGGCTGTTCGTCAGATCCGGCGGGGACGTCTCCGACGTGTCCAAATGCGCCGTATATGTAAGCTCTGAGCCGTCGGTGCAGGCCGTCGCCGATAATATCACCGTGACCGCGCCGGTAAGCAACGACACCGTGTTGAAGATGCCGTATGTGCCGGACGGATTTTCCATTGCGATGAAATCATCAAGCGATCCCGATGTGATTGATCTGAACGGCGTTATCACCCCGCCGGAATGGGATGTGATCCTGACATTGGTGTACACGGTGACTAAAAACGGCGTTTCGGCAGATACCGCGCCGATCACCGTGCGGGTTCCCGCGCTGTCGGAGGAGGAAAGTGTTCCGCCGCCGCAGATTAAGATCGGCGATGTCAACGGCAACGGCGTCATCGATATCGGCGACGCGCGGATGGTGCTGCAATATATAGTGGGGAAAATCACGTTGGACAAGCGGCAATTGGACGCGGCCAATGTCAGCGGGAACGGTCAGCTTTCGGTTTCTGATGCGCGGCTGATATTACAATTTTTGGTACATAAGATTACCGCCTTCCCGCGGAAGGTATAGTTTCACAAGAGAAAAGATGGCGAGATAAGCAGTGTGCCGTTTTGATTGATCATAAAATCCGATCGAATTCTTTAATTTTACCCATACTTCGTAAAAAACTGTCTATATAAACCCGTGTGTTTGTATGGTATACTGTAGTCAGAGATGTAATTTAAAATGACAGGGGTTATTTTGTATGAAACGAAAAACGCTTATTATGACGGTTTCATTTGTAATGGGAGCGGTCATGCTTATGAGCAGTATACCTATGCAGTTCCTTTTTGCCGGAGCGGCGTCGGATACCGGTACATACGCCATCCGCACCCGCACGGCGGTGCCGCCGGTACTGACCGGTCCGCTCAATGCCGCCACCGATGTCGTGCTCAAAACCGACCCGGACACCATGATCAATCCGGTCGGCATCAGCTACCAGTACCAGCCGGAATACCAGTCCCGGGAATCCGCCGACCCGGCGGTGGCGTTGTATAAAGGCGTCTACTATTTGTTTGCCTCCCACGGTTCGGGGTATTGGTGGTCGGACAATCTGGCGGATTGGAATTATGTCTATGCCATGGATTCGGCCAACCTGATCCCGCCCCACCGCTCCAATAACGATTTCGAGCGGTTCGCCCCCGCCACGATGGTGATCGGCGATTACCTGTACATCACCCATTCCGAGGGCGGCTCGATCTTCCGGTCGAACAACCCGAAAAATCCCGGTTCATGGGAGTTTATCCGCGCGGCGGTGAACGGATGGGGTGATCCGGCGCTGTTCTACGACGATGAGCTGGACCGGACCTTCTGTTATTACGGCACCTCCGGGAGCGAGCCGCTGTATGTCGTAGAGATGGACCATAAAACCGCCGGCTGGCCGGTACTGGCCGGTCCCATCGCGCTGTACAACAGCAACAGGGAAGCCCACGGTTATGAGGTGTGCGGCGAGGACAACGAAAAATTCGCCGACAACCCCTTTCTCGAGGGCGCGTGGATGACCAAATTCGGCGGCAAATATTATCTGGAATTCGGCGTTCCCGGTACCCAATGGGGTTCCTATGCCGACGGCGTCGCCGTATCCGACGATCCCCTCGGCCCCTTCGTCCACTGCGACAGCAGCCCGGTCAGCATCAAGCCCACCGGCTTTGTCCGCGGCGCGGGGCACGGCTGCACCTTTGAAGATAAATATGGCAGCTGGTGGAAGGTGGATACGGTATCGCTGTCGACCAACACCGGGTTCGAGCGCCGGCTGATCCTGTTCCCGGCCGGACACAACGCATACGGCGATCTGGTTTCCAACACGGTATTTTCGGATTATCCGATGTATAAACACGAAATGACCGAATTTAGCCTTGAAAACCCCGGACCGGCATGGAATTTGG
>WRDE01000304.1 GCA_009783605.1 Oscillospiraceae bacterium | reverse complement strand
CGCCGAGTCGAAAACCGTGCTGGTGAAATCGGGCAAACCGACCGTTGTGGAAGTGCTGAACACGCCGGAATCGGGGCTGAGATTGCGAAAAATAGAATCGATCACCAAGCAGCCCATATACAACACAGAGTTTATGCTCTTTGACAAAAGCAACAAGGTCGTCGGGGTGTATTACACGGACAACAGGGGGATCATCGACTTCGTGGGCGACCTGCCGGCCGGCCGCTATACCTTGCGTGAAACCCGTCCGGCGCCCGGTTATTTCGGCGACGACGTCCCCCGCACCGTGGAGATCACGGCCGGCGAGGTGACCGAGATCGTGTGGGAAAATGAGCCCTGCCGCGGGCAGATCGTGATCACCAAACGGTCTATGCGGTTCAACGCCGTCACAAATCTGCCGGCCGGTTCGCCGCTGGCCGGGGCAGTCTTCGAGGTGTTCTCGGTTTCGGGAAATCTTGTCGACAGAATGGTTTCCGACGCCAAAGGCGTCGCGGCCTCCAAGCCGCTGCCACTCGGCGTGTATGTGGTGAAAGAGGTGACCCCGCCGAAGTATTATACGCTCAACCCCCGCGAGTTCCTCGCCGATCTGCGGCACAACGGGGACATCGTGCGGTTCGAGGTACTGGACGACAACGTTAACCTCGGCGTCACCATCCGCAAGAAGGGGCCCAACGCCGTGACGCCGGGTCAGGTGTTTCTCTACGACCTCTATGACATCGCCAACACGTCCAATGTGCCGCTGCAGAACTTCTACGTCCATGACCGGCTGCCCACCGACGCCGTGCGCGGCGCCAAACTGTTCACCGGTACTTGGTCGGCGCGGCTGACCTACAGGGTGACATATAAAACAAACTACACATCTAATTATAAGGTGTTGGCCTCCGGGCTGTCAACCCAAAACCAGTACGAACTGTCGTTGCACCCGAATGTATTGGGGCTGATGTGGGGTGAGTATGTCACCGACATCCGCTTCGAATTTGGAACGGTCCCGGCCGGGTTCAGGAGCGTGGCCAATCCGAAAATCCAGGTGCAAGTGCTGTCCGGGCTGGCGAAGGATTACAAGATCGTCAACCGGGCCGACGCGGGCGGGCTTTATATCGATACGTGGGAAACCAGCATGACAAATTGGTTGAGTGTATTGGCGGTCGGCCCGTCCACGGGACCGATCTTGCCCAAGACGGGATTCTAATTTCCCGGTTCTCGGAAACGGGAATTGTTTATAGATCCTACACCGGAAAAACATCCGGCCCTGCGGGGCCACCTTCTTTAGCGAAAGAAGGTAAGGAAGGACGCTCCCCTCCCCAGCCTCTTTCGCAAAAGAGGCTCCGCCCGCAGGCGGTGGTGTTTCTCCCGTCTTGCCTCTCCCTTTGGGAGAGGTGGCGCATCGCCCCCTTTTCAAAGGGGGCGATGCGCAAGGGGGATTTACGCCGGAGAGGGCCGACCGTGTGGGGAGGGGCTGAAAGCCTCTCCCCGCAACACTTTGAGGGAAGGATGATTAAAAAACGATGCCAAGAATAAAGAAACTGCTCCCCGCCCTATGCGCCGCTGTCCTCATTTTTTCTCTGCTGGCCGTCCCCGCGCTGGCCTCCGGCAACGTCTCCGGCGCCATTGAAAGCACCTGGAAATCAGCGGCGGGGGAGATCAAAACGGTGGTCAACAATGTCGTTTTTCCGGCCATTGATCTGATTTTGGCCGTTCTTTTCTTCGTCAAACTAACTACCGCTTGGCTCGATTATCGCAAACACGGTCAATTTGAGTTCGCCGGGCCCGCGATACTGTTCGCGGGATTGGTCTTGAGTCTGACGGCCCCTCTCTACCTCTGGACGATCCTCGGAATTTGAGGTGGCCGTAGTATGGACACGATTTGGCAGAGTTTCATCGATTATTTTTACGGCATGGTCGTCGCCGGCCTGTCCGACTTCTTCTCCGGCATGGGCGACATGGCGGAGACCATTCTCGACCTGGCCTGGATTCAGGCCATCATTTCATTCTTTCATTATGTCGCCTGGGCGCTGTTTCTCGCGGGGCTGGCGGTGGCTGTGTTCGACGCCGTGATCGAGTCGCAAAACGGCAAGCCGGCCCTGCGGGATCTGGCGCTGAATTCAATCAAGGGACTGCTGGCCGTCGGGATGTTCACCGTCGTGCCGGTGGAGTTGTTTCGCTTCTGCGTCAGCCTGTCGGGGGATCTCGGCCGCGCCATCTGCACGGTATTCCAAATCGAGGCGACGGCCGGCATCACGACAAAGAGCCGGAACCTGCTGGAAGGGCTCGGCACGTTCAACCCCTACAACCTTTTCTTTGTTATCATGCTGGGCTACAGCGTGATCAAGTGCTGGTTCGCCAACCTGAAACGCGGCGGCATTTTGGTCATCCAGATCGCCGTGGGCGCCATGCACATGATCTCGGTGCCGCGGGGATTCACGGATGGGTTTAACGGCTGGATGAAACAGGTGGCCGCCCTCTGCCTGACCGCCGTCCTCCAGACCACCCTGCTGACGGCCGGCCTGCTGACGCTGGACGGGCATCCGTTTTTGGGAATCGGCGTGATGATCTCGGCCAACGAAGTCCCCCGGATCGCCGAACGGTTCGGGCTGGATACCAGCGTCCGGGTGAATTTCATGTCGGCTTATTACGCCAGCCGCATGGCGGTCAATATGGTCAAGGGAATCGCCCGCGCTGGCGCGCGGTAATGCTAAATGCTGAATTGCGGAGTCCGCTTCGCGGACGGAATTCAATTATGCCGCGCTTTGCGCGGCCCCTTCATTTAACATTCAGTATTTAAAATTTAACATTTCGCGACGAAAGGAGGCCCCAATGTACATCTACCCAAGCAATCTCAAGGCTCGCGCTACCCTTTTCCTATGGCGGCTGAAGGACGTAGTGATCGGCATCCTGCTGATCATGCTAGGCGCGGTCATGCTGTCCCAGACCGGCAGCCCCGTGCTGCTGGCGGCGGCGGCCGTTTACGCGCTGTTGAGTATCAGATTCGAGGAAAACAGCGTGCTGGACTACATGAAATACGCATTCCGATTCTGCGTATCCAAGCAACAGCTATACGTCTGGAGGTGTCCGGCGTGAGTTTGCGCGATATTTTATCACCCCAGGCGTCCGGCTCCACACGGCGGCTGATCGGCGCGAAAGGTCTGGGCGCCAACAGCCTGCAGACTTACGATCACGGCGAGATCGTCTACTTCATCATCACGCCGGTCAATCTGGCCGTGCTGTCCCGGAGCGCCATTGACAGCCTGGTGACCGCCCTGCTCAACCTGATCAAGGGCGTCGCCGCGCTGGAGATGGCCTGTCTCAATTCCCGCGAGGATTTTGAGGGCAACCGGGCCT
>WRDE01000303.1 GCA_009783605.1 Oscillospiraceae bacterium | reverse complement strand
GAGATCCATACGGTTGATGGCGTTGAAAGGATTTTCAACGGCTCGGATTTTCATAATAAGCAGGTCATCTACCCGGACGCCACCGGAAACCTGACCGATATGGGTAAAACATACGCCGGTCTGGTGATGGAAGCGGCGGTGGAATCCAAAGTCAGCCCCTATCATCTGGCGTCCCGGATCCGGCAGGAATCATTGGGCAATCTCTCCTACACCTCGGTCTGCGGCACCGCGGAGGGGTTTGAGGGGATATATAATTTTTATAACATCGGCGCCACCGCCGCCCTCGACCCCACGGTCAACGGCCTGACCTTCGCCAAAGGAAAAAACTGGACCGATCCCGCCAAAGCCATCATCGGCGGCGCGGTATGGATCGGCAGCGGGTATATCAATTCCGGCCAGAACACGATTTACTTGGAAAAATTCGACGTGGACGATTCCGACGGCATATTATATTGGCATCAATATATGACCTATATCATGACGCCGGTGGTGGAGCAGTCAAAAATCTATAACGCCTATAAAGAGATGGGGATGCTGGAATGCCCGCTAAATTTTATCATCCCGGTCTATGAAAATATGCCGGAAGATCCCGCCCCGATCCCCGACAGCGACTGGCGGAATTACCGGAATGTGGACGAGAAAACAATGGTGTATCTCCACGCGAATCCGGCTTTCAGGGATATTGTAAAAGCGTTGTTCCCGGAGGAAGAAACGACTGCAACACAAACCGAAACATCGGTTGAAACACAGCCGGTAACGCGGCCGGTAACCGAACCGCCGGTTTCCACAGACCCACCCCCGGATGAGTCCGAGCGGATCTGGCGGCGGTATATCTGGGTCATCCCGTTGGTTTTGGTGGTATGCGCGGCGGGGGTCATTGCGTACATATATAAAAGACGGAGATAGCCGCATATACAGCGACGAAACTCCGCCTTATATATAAGGGATTATCTATTCAAACGCGTCGATAAACCGCTTGATAAAATCTTCGCCTTTATTGATAACCCGCATGGTATGCGTCAGGCCATTTTTGTTGATGAGAATAACGGCGTCGGGAGCATCATGGGTGCCTCCTATGGCGAACTGCGCCTGGATGCCGTTGGCCGGGCTGATATAGGTTTGCGCCGTCCACCCGTCCGGCACGCTTATCCCGCCACTTTTAACATCGCCGAAGTTCTCAATGACTTGTTCTTTTACGCTCTCACTGGTACATGTGATAAAAATATCGCCATACCCGCACCATCCTTCATCCTCATAGTCACCGAATTCGTAATGCATATGAGCATACGCCGCGATACCGGCGAATAACGGCGAAAAACTGAGCCGCGCATGGACATCATATGGTTTCAGCAGCGGATTTTCCGTGATTTTCACGTTGAAAAATTGCCCGGCCGCGGCAAAGGAGGAAAATTCCAGAAGATAACTGCTGCCCTCATCCTCATGAACCGGGCTGTTGGGCTTACTATTGTTGCGGAAATTCAACAGTTCTTCGGTCAGGGGCAGACATTCGCCCGGGGCCGCCAGATTGATTCCGCCGTCCGGGCCGGTTTCCATATAGGTTTTCCCGTTCTGGATAAAAACGGGGGCCGCTGCCGCCGGAATCGTGTCTTCTTCTATTTTGATATAGGTTTTTATATTATTTGCTCCGCTCTGGATCAACGCGGTCGTCGTAGCCGCCGCCGCGGCGACAGTCAGGAGAATAGCCAGCGCCGCGCAGATCGCGACCGGTCTCAGCCGCGCCTGGGCGCGGTTTTTCTTTTCCGGCCCGGCCAGCCGCGCCCGTACCGCGCCGTGCAGGTCGGTTTCGGGCAGCGCCATACTGCCGTAGGCCTCTCTGATGATCGTTTCTTGGTTCATAGTGTGCCACTCCTTTCAAGCGTCTGCTGTGTTTCCTGTGTTGCCGATTTTTCCGGCTCCTGTTCCGGTCTGAGCAGCTTCGCCAGTTTCTTTTTTGCGCGTTCATACCGCTTGCGCAGGCTCTGCTCGGATTTCCCGTGGACAGCCGACAGCGCGGTATAACTCATCTCCTCCACCACCCGGCCATATACCAATGCCCGGTCTAACGCCGGCAGTTTTTTGAGGGCGGCGGCCATTTCCTCTGAGATAAACTGCCTGTCCTGCCGCCCCGCTGCCGATTCCGTGATGAAAAATAGGCGCTTCCGCACGATATCCACGCTGGCGTTATAGGTCACGCGGTAGAGAAACGCCGTCAGCGTCCCGGGATCCCGTATCGACCCCCGTCCCAGATATGCCTTTACAAACGCGGTCTGCACCGCGTCCTCGGCGTCGCTGTAGTTCAACAGGATGCCATAGCTGTATCGCATCAGCGCCGGGGTCATCTCGTCCATAAGCTGCCCGAGCGCCTCCTCGCTGCCGTTGATAAAAGCCTCCGCATCCACCGCGTCACCTCCCTGTTTTCATTTGAAACGTTTCATATATAAGACGGGGGACATTTTGTTTTTGTGACACAATTGATGCTACTGCGAACAAAAAATAAAGCAGCCCCGATACGAACAAGGTTATCCTGTTTGTATCGGGGCTGTTTTCACGAATCACAAATCATAATACTTCGCAAACTCCATCGGATGCGGCACTAATGCCACCTCCTCCGCGTCGACGCGGATACGTTTGAGGTGGCTGCGGAGGATATCGGCTGAAAACACGCCGCCGGCCAGCAGGAAATCGTGGTCGGCCTCCAGCGCATCGGCCGCCGCCTCCAGCGTTTTTGGCAGCGCGCGGACCACCTGTTTTTCCGCATCGGTCAGGTGGTACATATTTTTGTCATACGGCCCGAATTCCGGCGACGGCTTCAGCCCCTGCCGGATACCGTCCACTGCCGCCATCAGCAGCGCGGTGTAGCAGAGATAGGGGTTGGCGGTGGCGTCGGCGGGGCGGTACTCAAACCGCTTGTCCTCGGGGGCGCGGGCATAAGCCGGGATGCGGATCACCGAACTCCGGTTGGCGGTGCCGAAGCAGGCGGTGACCGGCGCCTCATATCCCGGCACCAACCGTTTGAACGAGTTGGTGGAGGGGTTGGTGATGGCGGTCAGCGCCGGCGCATGGCGCAGGATGCCGCAGATGGCCGACAGCGCGGTGTCCGACAGGTCGGAATATCCACCCTTCTCATAGAAAACCGGCTTGCCGCCCTTGAACATCTGCATATGCACATGCATCCCGCTGCCGCATTCGCCGAAAAACGGCTTCGGCATAAAGGTGACCGTCTTGCCGTATTGCAGCGCCATGTTTTTAATCAGATATTTGATCTTCTGGGTGCGGTCACCCATCTCCCGCAGGGTAGCAAAACTGACCTCGATCTCCGCCTGACCGGGGCCGCCGTTTTCGCAGTGGTGGTATTTCACCG
>WRDE01000302.1 GCA_009783605.1 Oscillospiraceae bacterium | reverse complement strand
TCTCCACCGTATCGGCTTTGAAGCTGTTGAAGGTTTTGTCCGCCAGCCCGTCGTTGCGCAGCTCTAACAGGCATTTATTCCATAGTGTTTTGGCGTAATTCACCTGGCTCCGGTTCAGCCCCTTGTTGTGGTCATATCCGAACCAGGAGGCGGCGACATATTCCGGCGTGCCGGCCAGCAGATAGACATTGCGTTCGGTGGCGCTGCTGACGCCGCCGGAGGTACCGGTCTTGCAATAGACCTCCCAGCCTCGCCAATAAGAGGCCAGCGACGCCTGCGCGGTGCCTTCGGTCATGACCTTTTGCAGCAGCCGGTTCATGATATAAGCGGTATTCGGGCTGAACGCCTGAATCGGCAGCGGATTGCGGTTATCTAACAATATCCCGCCGCCCTGTTCCACCCGTTCATAAGATGCCGGGGCATACCATTTCCCGCCGTTGCCGAAGGTGGCGAAAGCGGCCGCCATCTCCCGGCATTTTACGCCGTAAGTGAAGCCGCCCAGCGCCAGCGGCGCGTAGGCCCGGTCCTGGACCTCGTCCAAGGAGGTGAGCATCAGCGTTTCGGATAAAAAGTTATAGCTGCGCTCCAGGGTGAGCTTCTGGACTAACTGGGCCGCCACCGTGTTGAGGGATTTTTTCAGCGCGTATTCCACTGTGACGTTGCCCCGGGTAAACGCGGTGGTGTTGCCGTAGTTGGGCGGCCAGGCCTTGCCGTTCACCGTGATCGGTCCGTCTAACTCTAACGAAGAATAATTGATGAGATTCCATTCCATCGCCGGCCCGTAGGACGACAGCGGTTTGATGGCCGAACCGGGCTGGCGGGAGGACATGGTGGAGCGGTTGAAGGTGCGGTTGCCCTCTTTGACGCCGCGGCCGCCGGCGGTGGCGATCACCCGGCCGCTGTAATCCATGATAAAGAGCGCGCCCTGCGGTTCCTCCTTATCCCCGGCGATTGCGTCGGGGAAATTATTATCGTCGGCATAAATCGCTTCCACCTTGGCCTGGACCGCGCGGTTTTCGTAGGAGTAGATATGCAGCCCGCCGTGGAACAGCATCTGCTCCGCCATCCCCTTGTTGTATCCGAATTCCCGCATCAGATCGTTGACAACATCCTCCACCACCATATCGGCGTAATAATCCTGCACCTTTACCTTGCGGGTGTTGTTGTAAAACCGCAGTTCTTCGTTGGCCGCCTGGATATATTCGTCGTCGGTGATAAATTCCAGCTCGTGCATCTTGGAGAGCACCGTCTGCTGGCGGTTGCGGAGATTTTCGGGGTGTCCGTAGGGGTTGAACCGGCTGGGATTCTGGGTGATGGAGGCGATGGCGGCGCACTGGGCCAGCGAGAGGTGCTGGACCTCCACGCCGAAATATTCGTTGGCGGCGGCGCCGACCCCGACGATTTTTCCGGAGAGCGGCAGCACGTTGAGATAGGCCTCTAAAATTTCCTCCTTGGTGTAGACGTTGCGCTCCAAGTAGATCGCCCGCATAATCTCCTCAATTTTGCGCTCGATCTTGTGGTCGTCCTCTCCGGTCACGGTTTTGATCAACTGCTGGGTAATAGTGGAGCCGCCGAAATCGGTTTTGGAAAAGCCGATGACCATATTGGCAAAAGCCGAAATGGTACGCCTCCAGTCGACGCCGGCATGTTCCCGGAACCGCTCGTCCTCAATGGCAATAACGGCATTCTGCAAATTCATCGGGATATCCTCGAGCGGCGCCCAGATGCTGTTGGTCAGCCCGTCCAACCGGAAATCCTCCACCCAATTCCCGCTGTCGTCCTGCACATACATGATGCTGGTCTGGTTGATGTTAATTTTGTCTAATTCGATCTTGTCGGCGCCGGAAGAGCCGCTGAAGTTGTTGATGACATAGACCGCCATCACCATCCCGACGATGCTGACGGTAATAATGGCGATCAAAAAGACGGTCAGCAAAAATTTGATCAGAGCGGAAAAGATCCGCAGCGGGATCCGCACGCCCGGATGTTTGAAAAAGGCTTTGACCTTTTTGGTGAATGTCATAGCGGAACCTCCTGAGAGAATGGAGAGTGTGGAATAACTATATTTCTTGTGTATGTGTTGGTTATTATATCAGCTATATCCGGCAAATGTCAAGGTTTCCTGTCGTTTTGGGCCGGTGTTCTCATTTCAATAAATACTGCCGCAGCTCCTTCAAAACCTCTTCTAAATCAATCGGCTTGCCGATATGGCCGTTCATGCCGGCGACTAAGCATTTTTCGATGTCCTCACGGAAAACATTGGCGGTCATGGCGATGATCGGAACAGCTTTCGCCTGCGCGGTATCCAGCGCCCGGATCCGGCGCGTGGCCTCATATCCGTCCATTTCGGGCATCTGTATGTCCATGAATATCATGTTGTATCTTTCCGGCGCGTCCCGGAACATACGCACCGCCTGCACCCCGTTTTCCGCGCAGTCAACGATCAGGTCGGTTGGCTCCAAGAGCGAGAGTACGATTTCCCGGTTTATCTCCACATCATCCGCGAGAAGGATCGCATATCCGGTAAAATCATCGGTTTGCCCGGCTTCGTCAGCGGGCTTCGGTTCGACTTTTGTGTTTATGCAGGTGTTGATAACATCAACAATCACCGACGGAAACAGCGGTTTCGGCAGGAATTTGTCCACCCCCGCTTCCCGGGCCTCCTCCTCGATCACATTCCAATCGACCGACGAAAAAATGGTGACGATAGAATTTTGCGCCGTTTTTGTTTGTAATCGCCGGGCGAATTCGATCCCGTTCATGCCGGGCAGCTTCCAGTCGATGAAAAAGATGTTGTAGTTATCATCCTTCTGAAGCATTTCGGCGGCTTGCTCACCGCTGGCGGCGACGGTACAGGAAATATCGAGGCTATTGGCGACGACCGTGAAGAATTCGCGGATTTCCGGCTCGTCGTCCACCACAAAAATACGGATGTTTTTCCAATTGATGCTCTCGTCAAGCAGCCGCCGTTTCACATCGGCGCCGCGCTGCATTAAAAACGTAAATGTAAATTTCGATCCGTTGCCCGGCTCCGACTCCACCCAAATTTCGCCGTCCATCAGTTCAACGATGCGTTTTGAAATGGCAAGCCCAAGCCCGGTGCCGCCGTATTTGCGCGTTGTGCTGGCCTCCGCCTGTTCAAACGATTTAAACAGCCGCTCTTTTTGCTCGGCGGTGATGCCGATACCGGTATCCTCGACACTGATCTGCAGCCGGCACACGCCGTTTTCCTCGGATATTAGCCGGGAATCCAAGCGGATGGTCCCTTCCTCCGGCGTGAATTTGACGGCGTTGGACAGGAGATTGGTTATTACCTGCGAAAGCCGCTGGTCGTCGCCGATAAGCGTCTGCGGGATATCCTTGTCTATCTGGACAAAAAACTTCTGCCGCCGCT
>WRDE01000301.1 GCA_009783605.1 Oscillospiraceae bacterium | reverse complement strand
GTGATCGCAGCTGACCTCATTGCTTATGTCGGCGGCAATGGATCGCTGCCCGAAAAACCGGTTATGATCACCTTCGACGACGGGTTTCTGAACAACATCACCTACGCGGTGCCGCTGCTGGAACAATACGGGATGCGGGCGGTGATTGCGGTGGTGGGAAAATATACCGAGGATAGCGAAGCCTCCGGCGACCGCAATCCCTCATATGCCTATCTCAACTGGGAGGATATCCGGCAGCTGATCGCGTCGGATATCGTTGAAATCCAGAACCATTCGTATGATCTGCACAAAAAAGGCCCCCGGATAGGCGCCGACCGCAAAAAAGGAGAGGCTATGGAAGACTATGAACGGATATTGGGTGAAGATATTACCACATACCGCCGATTGATGGATGAAAAAACCGGTTATACCGCCGCGGCTTTCGCCTATCCGCTGGGAGAATATTCAAAATCCAGCGAGGAGGTGCTGAAAAAACAGGGTTTTTCGGCAACCATGACCTGCCGTGAAAAGATAAATACCATCACCCGGGATCCCGATTGCCTGTTCGGGCTGGGCCGGTTCAACCGCCCGGGCGGGGTCAGTACCGGGAAGTTTTTTGAGAGGGTTTTGAAGGGGTATTGAAGCCATGTGCAACCGGCACATTATTTATCGGGCACGCTGTCTCTGGCGCGCCCAGTTGCATTTGCGGGAGTTATTTGTTATATTTCTCATATCGAACCAATAATTTCTCATCCTCATGTGTCATATAAACAAGGGAGGTGCACGCCCTTGACTATTGAGCAGCTGCGAAATCACCTCGACCGTTTCCGGGATGGCGACAGGCAGGCTTTCGCGGAGATTTACGACCGCATGAAAACCCCGCTTTTCACCGTGATCTGCCGGATCGCCCGGGATCGGGAGACGGCGGAGGATATTTTGCACGATTTGTTTGTAAAGCTGTATCAGTCGCCGCCGGATGATACGGTGGGCAATCCCCGCGCATACATCTATAAAATGGCGCGTAATCTGGCGGTCAACAGCGCCCGAAGGCCGGCGGCGGACGAGCTGTCCGACGCGCTTGCCGACCCGGTTCCGCCGGTATCCGAAACGGCGGCGGACCGGTTGGATATCGCCGAGGGGATGCGGCGGCTGGCTGCCGACGAGGCTGAAATCGTGTCGCTGCACCTGTATGGCGGACTGACCTTCCGGGAAATCGCCGGGATTGCCGGCATCCCCTTAGGCACCGCTCTGTGGAAATACCGCAGGGCGATCGGAAAATTGCGTAACTATCTGAATGGAGGCAACACATGAAAACGATTACTTTTCTATTTACGATTTTTATTGTTTTTTCTGTCTTTAGCGTGACTGGTTTGGCCGATAGCTGGACGGATTACCAGCATGAAGACTGGTTTGGCGGCGTCTATTCCAACGACGGCAGCGTGGAAAATCTCACCTATGTGATTGTCCGCGGCAGGGAACACCTGCTGCCGCCCGGTTTTTTAGAAAACCATATCTGCGTTTTCAAGAAGTATTCCCGCAACGAGCTGCTCCGAGTACAGAATGAGATCGTCGGCGAGTGGTTTATCAAGGAAGGAGAATGGGAAAAACTGCGCCCGGAGGTGTTTATGCAGAGCATTGGCGCCAACGACATGACCAACCGGTTGGAGATCGAAATCTATATCGACGACGCCGCGGCGGATTGCGAAGAAGTAACGGCGATAAAACAGGCGTTATATGGCAAATACGGCGACATGATAAAAATTTCCACCACAAGGTATCGAGCTCAGACTTCTCTCGGATATGCAGAGCCGGCAGAATATTCCTTAATTTGGCCTATTGCGGCGGGCACTGCAATCATCGCGGCCATGTTTTGCATCTGGCGGATCCGTTTGTCCCGCCAGCCTGTTATGCAGACGGCGGCGGGTCATACCGTGACAGTATACAACACCACGGCGACAGAGAAAGCGGTCACGGCGGCGGTTGAGACGCCGGGGGATGGTGTATGGGCACGGATTATAAATGCGGTTGAAACTCACCCATACACAAACGCTCCGCGTTTGTCTTCGTTTTAACTCATTAATAACGGGAACGGTAATAAAAGCGGGCTTTCTGTCCGCTTTTATTTTTGCCTCTTATAAAACATACGTTCTTGACATGGGATATTCTTTTATGCTATAGTATAATTAGGATATATATGAGAGAATCTACCGTTCTCGCAGACAATGTGTTAAAGCGCTGACAAACGCCCGCTGGCGTTTGTAGATGGGTGAGTCTATGGATATCGAAAAATTGCTTTCATCCCTCAACGACCAACAACAGCAGGCCGTTCTCGCCACCGAGGGGTATGTCCGGGTTATTGCCGGCGCCGGCAGCGGCAAGACCCGGGCGCTGACCGCCCGGTATGCCTATCTGGTGGAGGAGCTGGGTATCTCCCCCGGCAACATCCTCTGTATCACCTTCACCAACAAAGCCGCCCGGGAGATGAAAAACCGGCTGCGGACACTGTTGGGTGACGGGTGCTCCTCCGTGAGCGGAGGAGGCGACACGTCGTTCGTTTCGACGCTGCACGCCTTCTGCACCCGCGTCTTGCGGGAGGATATCGGCCGGCTGTTCTATCCCGAGAGCTTTGTGGTTCTCGATAACACCGACCAGAAGAACATCCTGGAGGAGATCTACGAGGAGCTCGGCATCAAGATGGACACCGCTACCTTCGAGTTTATGATCGACAAGATCCGGTATGAGAAGAATCTGCTGAAATATATGGACTACATGGCCGATCCGGGCAATCATATCGGAACCGCTGAACCGGACGGGATGGAACAGCAGATCATCTTCAAATATATGGAACGGCAGAAAAAATATTTCGGGCTGGATTTTTTCGATCTCATCAATTTTGTGATCTATCTGTTCCGCAACCACCGGGATATCCTCGAAAAATGGCAGAAGCGGCTGCATTATGTGATGGTGGACGAGTTCCAGGATATCACGATGAAGGAATTCAAGCTGATCCGGCACCTGACCGAGGAATACCAGAACTTTTTCGTGGTCGGCGACCCGGACCAGAATATTTACGAGTGGCGCGGCTCCCGGATGGAGGTGCTGCTGAAATTCGAGGAGAACCTGCGGTCGTATTTCGACGACGACGGCAGCAGCTATATCGGCGGGCCGGTAAAGGAGCTGACCGGGGAATTTCAGACCATCTTGCTCAACCGCAACTACCGTTCCACCCCCGAAATCCTCGCGGCCTCCAACGATTTGATCGCCAAAAATCAGAACCGGTTAGAAAAAGAGCTGTTCACTGACGCGCCGCCCGCCGCGCTGATCGAGCATTTCCACGGCAAAAACGACGCCGATGAAATCAAATATATCGTTGAAAAGATCGCCGGGCACATCCAAACCGGCGGCAAATATACCGATATCGC
>WRDE01000300.1 GCA_009783605.1 Oscillospiraceae bacterium | reverse complement strand
TCCCCGTCGGCGATCACCAGCATCTCGCCGGTCAGCCGGTGCTCCTTGCCGTCCAATGTGGTCATTTGCTCGCCGTCACCCGCCCGCCGGACAATAATCTGCGCCTTGCGGATATCCCGCATGTCAAAGGCGTGCATCGGCTGGCCGGTCTCTAACATCACGAAATTGGTGATATCCACAATATTGTTGATCGGCCGCATCCCCGCCGCTTTCAGGCACTGCTTCATCCACTCCGGCGACGGCGCGACCCGCAGATTTTTGACCACCCGGCCCATATACCGCGGACAGAGATCGCCGTCCCGCACCTCTACCCGGATATACTCCGAAATATCCCCGCCGGCAGCGGGATATACCGGCCCGTCCGGCCCGCACGGCTGCGGCAGCCGGCATGTTACCCCCAGCGCCACCGCCGCTTCCCGCGCGATACCGATCACGCTCTGGCAATCGGGGCGGTTGGCGGTAACGCTGAAGTCGATGACGGTATCGTTCAGCCCGAGCAGCTCCCGCATATCGGTCCCGACCGGGATATCGTCGGCCAATATCAGTATCCCATCGGCCTCCGCGCCGGGATAATCGCTCTCTTTGATCTGCAGCTCCCCGCCGGAACAGAGCATCCCCTCCGACAGCTGCCCGCGCAGCTTGCCGGTTTTGATGGCCATACCGTTGGGCAGCCTGGCGCCGTTCAGCGCCGCCGGCACCAACGCGCCGGCGTAAACGTTGGTTGCGCCGGTGACGATCTGCACTGGTTCTTCTTTGCCGGTATCCACCCGGCAGATCTGCAGCCGGTCGGCCTCCGGATGCTTTTCTAACGACAGAATTCGGGCGGCGACGGTGTTGGTGAGCGATGCGCCGAGGTCGATGATCTCCTCCACCTCAAAACCCGCCATCACCATCCGGTCGCATAGCTCCTGTACCGGAACATCGATATCTATATACCGCTTGAGCCAATTGAGTGATATTTTCATCATTGTTACCCCCTTATTTTATGAAAATTGTTCCAAAAACCGCTTGTCGTTTTCAAACAGCAGCCGGATATCGCTGATTTTATACCGGGTGGTGGTCAGCCGGTCGAGCCCGATGCCGAAGGCGAAGCCGGCATATTCCTCCGGATCGATACCGCAGCCGGCCAGCACCCGGGGATGCACCATTCCCGCGCCCAATATCTCGATCCAGCCGACGCCCTTACAGATCCGGCAGCCCGCTCCGCCGCACGCGGCACAGCTGACGTCTACCTCCACGCTGGGCTCGGTGAACGGGAAGAAGGAGGGACGGAACCGGACTTTGGTTTCGGGTCCGTATATCTCGTGGGCGAACTGCTCCAGCACCCCTTTGAGGTCGCACATGGTGACGCCTTTGTCCACCACCAACCCCTCCACCTGATGGAACACAGGGGAATGGGTGGCATCCACCTCGTCGGCACGGAACACCCGGCCGGGACAGATCATCCGGATCGGCGGGCGCCGGGTCTCCATCACCCGGATCTGGGCGGCGGAGGTCTGGGTGCGCAGCAGCAGCGTGTCGGTGATATAAAACGTGTCCTGCATATCCCGCGCCGGATGGTCGGCCGGCACATTCAGCGCTTCAAAATTATAGTAATCGGTTTCGATCTCCGGCCCGTCCACCACATCAAATCCCATGGATTGAAAGATGTCGATAAAATCGGCCAGTACCACGTTCAGCGGGTGCAGCCCGCCCTTCGGCGCCTGCCGGCCCGGCATGGTGATATCAATCCGTTCGGTTTGTAATTTTTCCTGCCGCGACGCCGCATTGGCCGCCGTTATCCGGGCCTCCAGCGCGGTTTCGATCTCCTGCCGCGCCCGGTTGATCATCTGTCCCATCTCCCGGCGTTCCTCCGGCGGCATTTTCCCCAACGAATGCAGCAGCTCGGTAAACCGGCTCTTTTTCCCCAGCATCTGTACCCGGAATTCCTCTAACTTTTTCCGATCTACATTGGCGGCCAGCTTCTCCAGCGCTTCTTTTGCCTCCCGGAACAGCTTATCCAGCGCTTCTCTCATGACAATTTCCCCCTTATGAATTGATTTTGATAAGTTATTTTGGCTATTTTGAAACAATAAAAAACCCCGTCCACCTCCTGACAGCACCTATGCCGTCACAGGGACGAAGCCGAAACCCCGCGTTACCACCCTAATTCATGACTCATGTCACACACTCAAACAAGCGACTTCTGCTCTCGGAGCAAACTATCCCACTCTCAGGGCGACATTCCCGTTCTCAGAGTAATGTTCCCACCCTCACAGCGACGTTCTCGCTCTCGGAGTGACGTTCTCGCTCTCGGAGCGACTATTATCGCTCTCTGCCGCTAACGGGGCCGCCGTCGGCACCTACAGGGTTTTCTTCCTCCCGCGCTTTTTGCGGACCATGCATACAGCATCCGCTTGAGCGGGAAACAATAAAAACCGTTGAGCACCGCCGCTCCGAAGTGAACTTCAGCATCCTCACCGGTAAACCGCTCTCAACCACGGGGCTCCCCCGCGGCGGTTTTCTCTGTCACACGGCATATGGATACACGGACGCCTACTCTCTTCATCTGCGCGTTTGAAATAGTATATACAAATCCCCGAAAAAAAGCAAGTGTTTTTTGAAAATCTTTTTTTCCCGGTTTTTGCAGCAACGAAACAACATTCCTGTCATTTTTCATCAATTTATTGGGATAATCTATAACTTTTCATGATATTATGATTTTCAATAAAGTTTTTCTTGCATTTCCCGGAATTTTTTCGTATACTAACATATAATTTATTTTCGTTTTTATGAAAAAGGAGGAAAAATTTATGAGCCAATCCTATACCGACGCCGTCCTCGCGGGGTTAAAAGAGCGCAATCCTGACCAGCCGGAATTTATTCAGGCTGCTACCGAGGTACTGAATTCTCTCCGCCCGGTGATCGACGCCAACCCGCAATATCAACAGGCCGCGCTGCTGGAACGTTTGGTGGAACCCGAACGCATTGTTGTGTTCCGGATCCCGTGGTTAGACGATTCCGGCCAGGTGCAGGTCAACCGCGGCTACCGCGTCCAGTTCAACTCCGCCATCGGCCCGTATAAAGGCGGTCTGCGGTTCCATCCGTCGGTCAACCTCGGGATCATCAAATTTCTCGGTTTTGAGCAGATCTTCAAGAATTCGCTGACCTCGCTGCCGATCGGCGGCGGCAAAGGCGGTTCCGATTTCGATCCCAAGGGGAAATCTGACGACGAGATCATGAAATTCTGCCAGAGCTTTATGACCGAGCTGTCCCGCCATATCGGCGCGGACACCGACGTGCCCGCCGGCGACATCGGCGTCGGCGCCCGGGAAATCGGGTATATGTTCGGCCAATATAAGCGTTTGAAAAACGTGTTCGAGGGCGTCCTCACCGGCAAGGGGCTGACTTACGGCGGCTCGCTGGCCCGCAAAGAGGCCACCGGCTACGGCCTGGTCTATTTCACCGCTGAAATGATGAAGGTGCGCGGCGATTCCTTCGCCGGCAAGACCG
>WRDE01000299.1 GCA_009783605.1 Oscillospiraceae bacterium | reverse complement strand
TGCTGATTCTGCTCAACCCCTTCGCCCCCCACATGACCGAGGAGCTGTGGGAAATGAGCGGCTACGGCGGTCAGATCGCCCAGGCCGCCTGGCCGGTATATGACGAATCCAAATGCGCCGAAGCCGAGGTCGAAATCGTCATCCAGATCAACGGCAAAGTGCGCGCCCGGACAAGGATATCAGCCGATGCGGCTACAGAAAATGTACTGGCCGCGGCCAAAGCCGAACCGGCGATCGCCGAAGCGATAACCGGAAAACGCATTGTCAAGGAGCTGTACGTGCCGGGGAAACTGGTCAATATAGTAGCGGCGCAGTAACGCGTAAACCCCTCACTCCTCACTTCTCACTCACATAACCAACACCCCCGTCTCATCCTCTAACAAAATCAAAATCTCCTGTTCCTCGCCGGTTTCACAGTTCACATATACCAGTACCCGCTCCCCCTCGCCGTCGCATAAAAATTCGTGGCACAGCACTTCGCCGATCCCGTTGGTCGGGATCAGCGCCAGCGCGGCGGCGGTCGGGCGCAAAAATTTTGACAGCCGCTCCCGGGCCTGCTGTTGGGTGATATTGATGGACGGCGCGGAGCGTTTAAAATGGTTCATCAGATAGCCGGTGGCGTCAAAGCTGACCAACCGGCCGTCGTCGCAGGCCACGCCGATTTTGACCAAATCGGCGTAAAGGGTGATGCTGTTCTGGACGGCGGCATAATTGGCCACCGTGATGCCGCAATTGGCGCTGTAATACCGCATTTGCATCTCCGCATAGCCCAGCTTTTCCAACCATTCGTCCGCGGCGGCGGCAGCCGCTTCCGGGTCCAGCGCCGCCTCGTTGATCTGGCGGGAATAGAGGAAGGAGCAGACAAAACCGCCGGCTTTGGTGACCGCGATGGTGAACCCGCCGCCGGTGAAGGTGTAACAGGGGATGACCCCCTCCATCTCCCCGTCATGGGTCAGCGTAACCCCCAGCTCCAACAGCCTGATGGTCTCCACGGCTTTTTCCCGGGCGGCGGTGACCGTGACCTCCGCCGCGTCGGCGGTCATGCGGGGCCGCAGGCGCGGGATGGCGTCGGAAAACGGCCCGTCATACAGCAGCTCCGGCATCCCGGTCAGCCCGTCCTCCACCCCCAGCAGCCAGCCGTTCAGATTCTGCGGCGCACCGGTATTCCAAGAGTCGGCATTGCCGGCCCCGGACAACGCCCCGAGCCGCTGTTCCCCTAACCACAGCCGGCCCTCCTGCGACTCCATTTCGGTATAGTTCAGCTCGGTGAGCGCCTCCCGGGCGCAATCCGAAAGCTGACTGAGCATCCGGTGCTGTTCATCGGTGACCGGTTTTCCGCCGGCCATCCGGTCGGTGAGCGAGCCGCAGAAGCTGCCGACCTGCGACAAAAATTTGTTGGTGCTGACCAGCATCCCGCCGGCCACCGGCAGCTGCTCCAGCGCCAGCTTGGCGCAGGAGGAATCCTTCAGCAGCTGGGCGGCCAGCCCCTGCATATGCCGCGCCGAAGTGGCGTACAGCCCCTTTTTGAGGTTCATATCCAGCGTGCCGACATAGTCGGTCAGCTGGGAGAGCGCCCGCCGGTAGCTCAAATCCAGCAGCCGGCGGTTTTCCGCCGCCAGCGCGTAACCGCTGTAAGCCGCCCCCCCAAGCGCCAGCAGCAGCGCCAGCGAATACCCGGCAAACCGGACCAAAACCCGCCGCCCCGGCAGTTTTTTCAGCATGTGTCAATCCCCGTCCTTTTGGTTTAGAGCTTAGAAAAATGTTTTCCATGTTATTTTGTGGAGACTGGGGGCGGATATGCTGTTAAAAATTGTAAATTGTAAATGGCAGCCATATTGAAAAAAACACCCGGCTGGAACGTATCGCTCCCGCCGGGTGCAGTCGGCGGTCGCAGACCGCCTTTAATTTGCCATTTGCCATTTGCAATTTGCACCAGAATCTCATTCTACAGATATAATATAATAATACACCGGCTGTCCGCCGTCCAATATCGTTATGTCCACATCCTGGCCCAATTTGGCGCGGACGGCGTCGGCTACAGCGTCGGCGGCGCCGGCGGTTACCCCTTCGCCGTAGATCAGGGTGACGAAACCGACCTCCTGTCCGGCCGAACGGCGGGCGGAGGCGAGGTGGCGGGTGAGTTTGACGGCGGCCCGGGAAACATCCTGGTCCACAAAGTCGATTTTACTGCCGTTGAGCGCCAGGATCTCGCCTTCCCGGATGGTATTGCCGCCGAACTGGCTGTCCCGGGCGGCAAAGGTGACCTGGCCGGTGGAGACGTTCTCCGCCGCCCGCAGCATGGCGATCAGATTGGTTTTTACGTTGGCTGTCGGGTCAAAATTCAGCATCGCCGACATACCCTGCGGAATGGTGCAGGTCGGCAGCACATGCACCGTCCGGTCGGCCAGCGGAATGGCCTGCTCCGCCGCGAGAATGATGTTTTTATTGTTCGGCAGCACATAGACCACCTTCGCCGGCGTCTGCTGGACCGCCCGGAGGATATCGTCGGTGGAGGGGTTCATCGTCTGGCCGCCGGACACCACATGGTCACAGCCCAGATCGGTGAACAGCTCCCGCAGCCCTTTGCCGGCGGCGACGGCCACAAATCCGGTATCTTTTTCGGGCGCGGCGGGTTTGGCCGGCGCGGGGGAAGCCGCCTGCGGCGACTCGCTCTCCACCCAGCCGGCGTTTTCATGCTGGATCCGCATGTTCTCCACCTTGACCGAATCGAACATGCCGTATAAAGCCCCCTCGGTCAGCGCTTTGCCGGGGTCATTGGTATGGACATGGACCTTGATGATCTCCTCGTCGTCCACCACCACCACACAGTCGCCGATCGACTCCAAATAGGCCCGCAGTTTGATGGGATCGCGGGTGTTGCCCCGCTCGCGCAGTACGATATATTCGGTACAATAAGTAAAATTGATCTCCTCATCCGACGCGGCCGCGGCGCTTTTGGGACGTGCAGCGGCCGGCTGGGCGGCAGCGCCGGTCCCGGTATCGACGGCGCTGCCGTTAAAGACGTCCTGCATAGCTCTGAAGATGATACACAGCCCCTTGCCGCCGGCGTCGACCACGCCGGCTTTTTTCAGCACCGGCAGCAGCTCCGGCGTACGCTCTAACGAAGCCTCTGCCTCGGCGCAGATGACCTCCCAGACATGTCCGACCGAGCTGTCGGCCTGAGCCGCCGCGGCCCCGCGCTCCGCCGACTCCCGGGCCACCGTCAGCATGGTGCCCTCGGTGGGTTTCATCACCGCTTTATATGCGGCCTCCACCCCCTGGGCCAGCGCCGCCGCCAGCGCCGCGCCGTCGGCGGTTACCATCCCTTTCAGCCCCTTGGAAAAACCGCGGAACAGCAGCGACAGAATGACGCCGGAATTGCCCCGGGCGCCCCGGAGCAGCGCCGCCGAAGCCACATCGGCCGCCGCCGTGGCGGTGGGGTTATCCAACCGCGCCAGCTCCCGCGCCGCCGCCGCCATCGTCATCGACATATTGGTGCCGGTGTCCC
>WRDE01000298.1 GCA_009783605.1 Oscillospiraceae bacterium | reverse complement strand
TTTTGACGAATCCCCCTATTCCGCCGCCGCGCTGGCCGAACGCTCCTATGTCGCCGCCAAAGCCGCCGCACTGGCGTTGAAAACCCATCCCGAGGTCTACCAGCCGATGATCGACGACGCGGTGGAGACACTGCTGGCCGAGCAGGCAAAGCTGGCGAACTTTACCGGTGTCTGGGGCAATGTCAGCGGGTCGGGGACTTTGGGCGTGACCGACGCGCGGATGGTGTTACAGTATCTGGTCGGGAAAGGGCAGCTTACCGCGGCGCAGATCGAGCTGGCGAAGGTGTCCGGCGGCACCGCGCTGGGGATTACCGACGTCCGGTGGATGCTGCAGAAGATTGTGGGAAAAATTGATAAGTTCCCGGTGGAAAATTGATATGACTAACTATATCTCGATCGGGCGCACCTGGATCCGGGACAATGCGCTCCGTCTCGCCTGGACCGGGTCGGGATTTTCTATTAATTTTTACGGTACCGGCACCGCCGCCGTGATCAGCAGCTCCACCGATAATCCCATCTATCTGGGATATCTCAATGTCTATGTGGACAGCGCGGCATTGCCGGTCAGCACCGTCAAGATCGACCGGAAAGGGCTTTGCCTTTACACTCTTGCTGACCGGCTGCCGCCGGGGGCGCATACCCTCACGGTGAAAAAGCGCAACGAGGCGGCTTACGGCGGTTCGGCTACGCTTGGCATACATGATATCTCGGTTATTGACGGCTGTCCGCTGGAGCCGCCGCCGGCGCCGGAACGGCTGATCGAATTTGTCGGTGATTCGATTACCAGCGGATTCGGCAATATGGTATCTGATCCCGGCGAGTTGGATTATGCCACCGATACCTGCGACGGCACCCGAACCTACGCGATGTTGGCGGCCGACGCGCTCGGCGCGGCGGCGTCGGTGCTTTCACGCAGCGGCATCCGGTTCTGCCGCGAGCCGGGCAAGGCGGCGTCCGAGAGCATGATCAACCACTATACCAAAATATCTAACCTGACCGGCAACGCCGACCCGTGGAATTTCGCCCGCCCCGCCGATGCCGTCGTGGTCAACCTTGGCACCAACGACAACGGCACCGCGGGGGATTTTACATTTTTTACTTCTGAAGCGGCGGTTTTACTTAGTATGATCCGCGCTAACAATCCCGGCGCGCTGATCGTCTGGTGCTACGGCATCATGGGCGAAGCGCCACGGATTTCCGGGCCGATTAAAGCGGCGGTCACCGATATGACCGCCGCCGGGGATGACAAGGTGTTTTACCTGTCAATGAAACCGATCGATCCGGCGCGGGAGGGGCTGGGGGTTCACGGGCACCCCACGGTGTTTACGCATATTAAGAATAGTTTTGTTTTGGCGGAGTTTTTGGCGGAGAAGATGAGAACCGTATAAAAAACACAGGGGCGGATACCATCCGTCCCTGTGTCATATGTTTTGCTAATTCTGTTCCTTCCCGCCCGCGCGGCCCGGCGCGCTTTTTTCGATCCGGTTGCGGACATAGGTGTCCATTGTCCCGGAGTTGTATTCATTGGCGTTGCCGGCCGGGCGTTTTTCCATTTCAAAGCAGCCGAGGGTGTTGATGAAGGTGGACAGGCGGCTGGAGCCGTAGTTGCGGGTGTCGAAGTCGGGATAACGTTTGCTGAGGACGCTGCCGACGGTGCCCAGCATCACCCACCCGTCGTCCTCGTCGCTGGTTTCGGCGATGATGGCGCGGATGGCGCGGATGATGGTTTTGACGCTGGCCATGCCGTCATTTTGCTGGCACGGCTGGGGCTGGTCTTTATTGTCAGCCGCCGCCGCTTTTTTTCTGCCCTTCGCCGGCTTTTCGGTTTTTTCGTCCTCATGCAGCGAAGAGGCGTCCTCGTTCATCGGCTGGGCCAGCACTTCTAAGTACTTGAACACCTCGCAGGCCGAGATAAAGGGCTGGGGCGTCTTCTTCTCCCCCATCCCGATCACATACATCCCCGCCTCCCGCAGCCGGGCGGCCAGCCGGGTGAAATCGCTGTCGGAGGAGACGATGCAGAAGCTGTCGACGTTGTTGGAATAGAGGATATCCATCGCGTCGATGATCAGCGCCGCATCGGTGGCGTTTTTGCCGACGGTATAGCTGTACTGCTGGATCGGCATGATGGAATTGGTCAGCAGCACCGATTTCCAGGCCTGCATCCGCTGGCTGGTCCAGTCGCCGTAGATGCGCTTATAGGTCGGCGCGCCGTATTTGCTCAACTCGTCCAATATATGGGTGATGTACTTATCCGACACGTTATCCGCGTCGATCAGCACCGCAATACGTTTTTCGGTATCCATTGATCTCTTTCTCCCTGTTAAAACATGCTTATTTTTTCAGTTCAATCCAAAGCGAATCCATCAGCTCGTTGATCGCGGCCGGCAGCGTCAGCATCGGTTCGGTTTTTTCAAGAAATTCCTTGGGCGGATAAAAATTCGGGTTCTGGCCGATTTCGGGACCGAGCTGTTCCCGGGCTTCCTTCTGCGGGGTGGAATAGCCCAGATATTCGGCATTGGCCTTCGCCACGTCGGTGCGGCAGAGGAAGTCAATATACATCTCGGCTTCCTTTTTATGCTTGGAATTTTCCATCACGCAGACGGCATCCACAAACATACTGGTGCCGCTCTCCGGCGCGAAGAATTCGATATCGGGATTGCCTTCGTCCTCGTCGCAGATAATGAGGATATCGCCGGAATAATACGGCGCGATCCAGATATTTTCATTGATCAGCGCCTCATACACCTGATCGTTATAATAGGCGTATACTAACGGTTTCTGTTCCCGCAGCGCTTCAAACGCCGCCTGCCAGTCGGATTCGACAGTGGTGTTGAGCGATTTCCCCAGCTTCAGCAGCGCGACCGAAAAAGCGTCGCGCTGGTTGTTGAACATGGCGATCTTCTGTTTATACTGCTCCGCCCAGAGCAGATCCCAGCCCAGTTCGAGATCCTCTTCATCCACAAATTTGGTATTATAGAAGATCCCGACGGTACCCCAAGTATACGGGACCGAATATTCGTTTTGCGGATCATAGTCGAGATTCTTATATAAATCGTCGATCAGCGCGTAGTTGGGGATGTTGGAAAAATCCAATTTGGCCAGCATTCCTTCGCTGATCATCTTGCCGACCATATAATCCGACGGGAACACCACGTCATAATCGGCGCCGCCGGCGCTCAGCTTGCCGTACATCGCCTCGTTGGTCTCATACGTCTGGTAGTTGATCTTGATACCGGTTTCTTCGGTGAACTTTTTGTTGACCAAAAAATACTCGTTATCCATATATTCGCCCCAGTTGAAGACGTTCAGGGTAACGGTTTCCCCGCTGTTCCCGCCGCGGCCGCACCCCGCAAGACCCAGCAGCAGCCCGATGCTCAATACCAGACAGATCATTTTTTTCATTTTTGCGATTCTCCTTATGTTTTTATAAACTAATCAACCCGATTAAATCGTACAGATACGTCTTATACGCCCGCTTCTCTGCTATCAGCTTGTTCATCTCAAAGAGAT
>WRDE01000297.1 GCA_009783605.1 Oscillospiraceae bacterium | reverse complement strand
AGGGTTACCTGATTGGACAGCTGGAAGATGGCCCCCTCCGACTGACTGCCTTCGCCGTAGAGGCCGCGGATGGTCATGCCGAGCTTGGACACGGTGTTGGCTAACTGCTCCACCGCCTTGCGCTGCTGGAGCGCCGGCAGGTGCAGCATCAGCGAGGCACGCATGCCGGTGCCGAGGTTGGTGGGGCACTGGGTGAGATATCCCAACCGGTCGTCGAAGGCGAAGCCCAACCGGCTGTCCAATACCGTATCCAGCGCGTCGGCCCGGGCGAACAGCGCCTCCGGCTGCATCCCCGCCCCCATCAGCTGGATCCGCAGGTGGTCCTCCTCTCCCAGCATGACGCTGACGCTCCGATCCTTCGAGAGCAGCAGCCAGCTGCCCTCCTCACAGCGGGCGAATTCCGGGCTGATCAGGTGCCGTTCCACCAACGAGAGGGCGTCGAAGGGCTGCATCCCCGCCATTTCCAACCGGTCATAGGGGATGCCGGCGGCGTCAAAGGCCTCCTTCGCCCGGTCGGCGATCTGCTTTTTCTGCTCGCCGTTCAGTCCGGCGGTAAACGGGAAATCCGGCAGGTTGCGGGCCATACGGATCCGGGTGCTGAGCACCACGTCACCGTCAGCGCCGCTCTGCTGATACCAATAGCTACTCATTTCCGGCGCCTCCTTCCCGGTTGTTGTCGCCCTGCGCGTTTTCCTCTGCTTCCAGACTCTTTATCTGGTCACGCAGCTCGGCGCAGCGCTCATATTCCTGGCTGGCGATGCTCCGGGCCAGCTGTTCCTTCAGCTGTCCGATCCGCATCGTCCGCCGGGCCTCCTGTCCGGCGCCCCGGGGCGTTTTGCCCACATGGCGGGTCTTGCCGTGGATCCGCTGGATCGACGGCAGCAGCCGTTCATAAAAGGTCGTATAACAGGCGGCACAGCCGGTTTTCCCCGATTCGGCGATCTGGGCGAAATTCTTGCCGCAGCCGCCGCAGCGGACCGATTCAGCCGCGTTCCGGGCCGGCTCGTTAAACAGCCCGCCCCAAAAATTGCCGATATTCAGCCCGCCGAAAACCCCCGGCAGCCCCAGCTCCCGCACACAGCTTTCGCACAGATACTGCTCACTGACCTGACCGTTGACGATCCGCTTATACTGCGTAGTAGCCGGCCGTTTCCCGCAGTTTTGACAATTCATAAAAAATCCAACCCTTTCTTAAGTACGGACAAACTGTGTTCGTCCGTTAAAATGTAACATCAATACGGAAACATGCTACTAACTTCCCAAACCCGTCAGCATCACCTTCAACACCGCCGCCCGGTGGCTGTCCCGCAGCGCCGCCGGTACCTCCCGGCAGGCCGGGTTGCCGACCGCCGCCAGCATAACCCGGGCGTTGTCGGCGGTGATATACTGCCGCGCCGCGAGATTTTGGATGATGGCCGCCGCCGCCGCTTCCGGGAGCGCCGGCCCGATGGCGTTTACGGTATGCATCAGCGGGGTCAACCCGGCGCGGTATTCCACCCGCCGGATCCGAATATACCCGCCGCCGCCCCGCCGGCTCTCCACCACATACCCCTGCTCCGGCGTAAACCGGGAGGTGATCACATAGTTGATCTGGCTCGGCACGCAGCCCAGCTCCTCGGCCAGCAGATTGCGCTGCAGCTCGGCGGTTCCGCCCCGTTCCAGCATATGGAGAATATAGGCGGCGATCTCATCGCTTATTCGCATAGCCCACGTTTTCCCTTCGGTTCGTTTTCTGTTATCGAGTATACACAAAAGGTCAGATAAAGTCAAAGTCAGATAAAGTCAATTATTCATCCTGATTAACAGCTATTGGCCATATTTCTCAAAATATCTCCCCTTTCCTCTGATTTCCTCGGATTTAATAACCCGCCCACTAATTGCTGTCCACTAATCACTAATCACTATCCACTAATCACTATTCCCTGTAACACCCCCGGACACCCTTACATACACTGTCATGTAGCCGCGATCAGGCCTGACAAGCGGGTTACGTAGATGCATCTATCACGAAATAAGGAGGCGACCAAATCATGTGTCTGAGAAGGCTTTTCGGAGAGAATGACTGCACCATGCTGTTGTTCTTCGTCATCGTCCTGTTGATCCTCTGCGGCGGCGACGACAACAACGGCTGCGGCTGTGAACGTGAACGCGGCCACTGCTGCTAATCCTCCGTCAAAACAAGCGGGATAGGCCCTTCCGGTCGGAGGGGCCTATTCCGCAAAGAGGGAGAAACTCTTAATTCTTAATTCTTTTGTCCCCGTTTTCAAATCGTATTTTTAATTTTTCCAGCGCCTTTTTCTCGATACGGGAGACATAGCTGCGGGAGATATACAGCTTCTTTGCCACTTCCCGCTGGGTCATCCCGTCTCCCACCAACCCGTAGCGCAGCACCACCACTTCCCGTTCCCGGTCATTTAACACCTCATTTATATACCGGTATAATTTTTCAGCGTTGATTTTTTGGTCCAAATCGTCGATGATGGTGTCATCCTGAGACACCACGTCGATCAGGGTCAGCTCGTTGCCGTCCTTGTCGGTTTCGATAGGTTCTGAAAAAGAGATATCCTGCGCGGTTTTTTTACCCGCGCGGAAATGCATGAGAATTTCGTTCGCGACCCCGACGTAGTGGCTCTTATGGGAGCAGATAACGAAAAACAGGCTCCCTTTTCCACCAATCCCCCGGAATGGCGTGTTCTCCAAAAAGTAGCCGCCGACTTCCTGATCGTTTATAAGCAGACCAAAGACGCAACCGTATTCGCCCCGATCTTCATTGACCGGTTCGTTTTCCAGCTTCCGTGTAAGCTGACCGACGCCCAGCGGTTTATGTTGATATACCCCGACCCGGCGAAAATCCCCACGACAGCGGACAAGCTGCGGTATTACCGCTATAAAAATGCCCTACTCCAGCGGGATGTAGCCGACCATATCGGTATCAATCGACAAACCTATGCGGAATACGAAAGCACCAACTACCGGCAGTACGACCCGGATAAGCTGAAAGAGATCGCCGTGTTGTTCGACATTCCGGTTGATAACCTGCTTGACGACTATAACCGCTTCCTTCTCAATCAAGGCGATAACGTCCGGGCCATACGGAAAAAGTTAAAGCTGACCCAAAACGAATTCGCCGTCAGAATGGGTGTCCATGCCAGCACCGCCAAACGCTGGGAGTGGAACGAAAAACTGATGTTCAAGCAGACATACGAAAAAATGTTGATTCTTGCCTGATCGTCTGGTAAAATAAAAGGGACGGAAGCCATGTCCGGCAACCGTCACCGCTGCTGATAACATGGACATCGTAAACCTTGTCTTTTCGCTTTTTAGACGATTGGACTATGCGGGTTTGTGAGCTATCTACGATGCCTTGATTAAAATTTACGGCGTCCTCCTCGATCTGACCACTGACCACTGACCACTGACCACTTTTTAAAATTGTGTCGATGTCGGCTTTCAGCTGTATTTCGATTCTGTCCTCGTATACGATGATTCTGTCGATGATTAATTGTAGGTCGGTTTTGTCTAACTT
>WRDE01000296.1 GCA_009783605.1 Oscillospiraceae bacterium | reverse complement strand
CGGGGGGCGTTTATCGGGATTATCGGGCATACCGGGTCGGGTAAATCCACCCTGATCCAGCATTTCAACGGGCTGCTGCCGCCGACGTCAGGCAAGGTGCTGTTCGACGGCACGGATATCGCGGCCGACCCGAAAAAGCTGCGGGGCATCCGGTTTCAGGTCGGGATGGTATTCCAGTATCCCGAGCACCAGCTGTTTGACGAGACGGTATATAAGGATATCGCCTTCGGGCCGAAGAATATGGGGTTGGACAAGGACGAGATCGACCGGCGGGTGCGGTCGGCGGCGGTTTTCGCCGGGCTGGCGCCGGAGCTGTTGGAAAAGTCCCCGTTTGAGCTGTCGGGGGGCGAGAAGCGCCGGGCGGCGATTGCCGGGGTGATGGCGATGGAGCCGCAGGTGCTGATCTTAGACGAGCCGGCCGCCGGGCTGGATCCTCAGGGACGGGAGACGATCCTGCGGCAGATCGCGGATTATCACCGGGAGCGGGGCGTTACCGTGCTGCTGGTTTCCCACAGCATGGAGGATATCGCCCGGTGCGCCGAGAAGGTATTGGTGATGAACGAGGGGAAGATCGCCATGTTCGCCCCCACCGCCGAGGTGTTCTCCCGGGCGGAGGAGCTGGCGGCGATGGGCCTGTCGGTCCCGGCAGTCACCCGGATCTGGATGGGGCTGCGCGCCCGCGGCATTGACGTGGGAGAGAATGTGTATACGATGGATCAGGCGGCGGAACGGCTGCTTGGAATGCTGAATGCTTAGTGCTTAATGCTAAATTATCGCACTTAACTAATAACCGCCGTCATTAAGCATTCAGCATTCAGCATTAGAAAGGGGGGGTTCATCAAGTGTTACGCGACATCACCATCGGGCAATATTTCCCGGGCGGTTCGGTTATCCACCGGATGGATCCCCGGATGAAATTGGTGCTGACCTTTGCTTTTATCGTGACGCTGTTCCTGCCGAAAACATGGCTGGGGCTGGCCGCTGCCGCGGTGTTTTTAATGGTGATTATCCTGCTGACCCGGCTGCCGTTCCGATTGATTCTGCGCAGCGTCAAGCCGATCATCCCGATCATCATCTTCACCTCGGTGATCAATATTTTTTATATCAGCGAAAAGGTCAACTGGGAATGGGATTGGTGGATCTTCCATATCACCGACAAGGGGCTGTCCACCGCCGCGTTTATCGTGATCCGCATCGTCTGCCTCATTATCGGCAGCTCGCTGCTGACCTACACCACCTCCCCCACCGCGCTGACCGACGGGCTGGAACGGATTTTACGCCCGCTGAAGGTGGTGCGGCTCAACGTCCATGAGCTGGCGATGATGATGACCATCGCGCTGCGGTTTATCCCGACACTGATCGAGGAGACCGACAAAATTATGATGGCCCAAAAAGCCCGGGGCGCCGACCTGGATTCCGGCGGGCTGTTCAAACGTATCCGGGCGATGATCCCGATTTTGATTCCGCTGTTCGTGTCAGCTTTCCGCCGCGCCTATGAGCTGGCGATGGCGATGGAGTGCCGGTGCTATAAGGGCGGCAAGGGGCGGACGCGGATGAAGATTCTACGGCTGGCGGGAGCCGACTGGCTGGCGCTGTTGGTGGTTATGCTGCTGATCGGCGGGCTGGTGGGGTTGAATTATGTGCTGCCGCGGGCGATATGAGGAAGGAATGAATATGAAACGTAATAACAATATCAAACTATATAATATGGTTCTGCCGATCTGGTTATTATGGCTTATTCCGGGAACTTGGATTATTATACTCCCGTTGACATTTATAACCGACAGCGCGGTGCTTTTACTTTCATTAAAAGCGCTCAAACAAAACGAAATCAAGCAAAAATATAAAAGGACGATTTGGGAAATCTGGGTATTGGGTTTTGCCGCCGATATCCCGGGAATCGTCCTGCTGGGTATTTCCCAATTTTTCCCGTATTCCCAAACGGGATTTTTGAATTGGTGGTACGAAAATATCACAAATAACGTAGTGTTTCATCCTTCCGGCAACATATTTTCTCTTTTGTATGTACTGGCGGCAATTGCCGTATCCTCTGTTTTTATTTATCTTTTCAATTTAAAAATATCATTAAAAAACATAAATATGGACGACCGGGCGAAAAAGCTCACGGCGCTTTCATTGGCCGTATTTACGTCGCCCTGGCTGTTTTTGCTTCCGATACAGTGAGGTTCGTTTTATGCCGAAAACCGAACACACCACCATGGTCATGATCCAGGACACATTCACCGGCAAGGTGCTGGTGCAGGATCGGGTCAAAAGCTGGAAGGGGCTGTCCTTTCCGGGCGGCCACTTGGAGGACGGCGAGAGTTTCTATGACTGCGCGATCCGGGAGGTCAAGGAAGAAACCGGTCTGGATATTTTCAATTTGAAATCCTGCGGGATCATTCATTGGATGAATAATCAGACTTTTGACCGGTATCTGGTGTTTCTTTATAAGACAACCGATTATACCGGCGAGTTGATCGCCGCGTGTGAGGAAGGAAACAATTTTTGGATCACAATTGATGAATTTAAGGCTGCGCCGTCGGATAACGGCGCCGTAAACTACCTGCCGATATTTTTGGACGATACATACAACGAGGCGTTCGGCTCGTGGAATGACGATGAACCGTGGGATTTGGTATATAAATGATGGTACCTCAAAAAATTCTATTATATCTCCGCTTCCTCGGCACCAACTACTGCGGCTGGCAGGTGCAGCCGAACGGGGTGTCGGTCCAGCGGCGGGTACAGGACGCCATCGAGGCGGTCTGCGGCGCGCGGGAGCCGCTGACCGGCTGTTCCCGCACCGACGCGGGGGTTCACGCAAACATGTTTTGCTGCGCATTCCCCACAACGGCAAACCTGCCGCCGGAACGCTGGATCGCGGCGCTCAACGCCCATCTGCCGGCGGATATCGCGGTATTTGACTGCCGGGCGGTCCCCGAGGATTTTCATCCGCGTTACAGCGCAGCCGGCAAACGGTACTGCTACCGCATCTGGAACGGCAGCGCCCGCAGCCCTTTCTGGGAGGGCCGCGCCCATTGGGTTCGGGGGCCGCTGCCAGAAGAACAGATGAACATCGCCGCCGCGCATTTCCGCGGAACTCACGATTTTTCGGCGTTTACCGCCGCCCACAGCGCGGTCGAGGATAAAATCCGCACCATAACCGACAGTCGGGTGTTCCGGAGGGGCGATGTAATCACATTTTCGGTGACCGGCAGCGGTTTTCTATATAACATGGTGCGGATCATGACCGGCACGTTGTTAGATGTGGCCGCCGGCCGGATACAACCGGAGGATATCCCAAAAATCATCGCCGGCCGGAACCGGAATAATGCCGGTCCCACCGCTCCGGCACAGGGGCTATATCTGGAGGAAGTGTATTATTGAGATGCTGAATGCTTAGTGCTGAATGCTTAATTATTCGCACACAATATAATGGTATCTCATTAAGCATTAAGCATTCAGCATCATGCATTGAAAAAGGGGTGTTTTCAATTGGCTAAGCGCAGACGGAAAAAAACCGGGTT
>WRDE01000295.1 GCA_009783605.1 Oscillospiraceae bacterium | reverse complement strand
TGACGCTCTTGGTCACCGCGTCGTTGTCGCCGGTCAGCACCTTTACCGTCACGCCGTACTCGTGCAGCGCCGCGATGGCTTCGGCGGCGCTCTCCTTCGGCGGATCGAGAAAGGCGAGATACCCGATCAGCACCATATCGCTCTCGTCGGCCACCGAAAAGGCGCCCTCCGCCGGCGGATTGGTCTTCTGGGCAATGCCGAGCACCCGCAGGCCGTCGGCGTTGTATTCGCTGCACTGGGCCAGCACCTCAGCCTTGATCTCATCGGTGATCGGCTCCACCACGCCGTTGTATTCCACAAAGGACGAGATGGCCAGCATCTCCTCGATGGCGCCCTTGGTAATCAGCTGGGTCTTGCCGGACCGGCTCTCCACCACCACGCTCATCCGCCGCCGGGCGAAATCGAACGGGATCTCGTCGATCTTCCGGTAATCCTCCTCCCGGACCACCTGCGCCTCCCGGGCCCGCTCGATGATCGAGATATCCATCAGATTTTTCAGCCCGGTCTGATAATAGCTATTGAGGAAGGCGTGCCGCAGCACACGGTCGTCCTCCTCGCCGTGTATGTTCAGGTGATATTCCAGAATGATCTTATCCTGGGTCAGGGTACCGGTTTTATCGGTACACAGCACATCCATCGCGCCGAAATTCTGGATCGAGTTGAGTTCCTTGACGATAACCTTCTTTTTGGACATCGACACCGCGCCCTTGGCGAGGTTGGCCGACACGATCATCGGCAGCATCTCGGGCGTCAGGCCGACGGCAATCGACAGGCCGAACAACAGCCCCTCTAACCAGCCGATCCGCAGACCGCTGATGATGAACACTATCGGCACCATCGCCACCATGAACCAGATCAGCACCCAGGAGACCGATTTGACCCCCTTTTCAAAGCTGGTGGGCGGCGTCTTTTCCTGCAATTTACTGGAGATCTCGCCGAGATACGTGTCGTCGCCGACCGCGATGACGAGAGCCGCCGCCGATCCCGAGATGACGGTGCTGCCCATAAATGCCAGGTTGTTCAGCTCTAACGGATTCTTCTGCCGGGAGTTCATCGGCTCGGCGTACTTTTCCACCGGCTCGCTCTCGCCGGTCAGCGAGGCCTGGTTGACGAACAGGTCCTTGGCCCGCAGGATCCGGATATCCGCCGGAATGATGTCGCCGGCGGCCAGATGGATCACATCGCCGACCACAATTTCGTCGAGGGGGATCTCCCGTTTCTCAGAGGGCGAATCCTCTTCTTCCGACCGCATAACGGCGGCGGTGGTCTCGACCATCTCGCCTAACCGCGCGGCGGCGTTATGGCTGCGCAGCTCCTGGATAAACCGGATGACGCCGCTTAAAAAGACCATGCTCGAGATGATGACGGCGGCCTCGTATTCTTTGGTGATCAGCGAAATAACCGCCAGCACAAACAGCACCACGGTAAACGGATTGACGAAAGAATCCCACAGCTTGCGCGGGATGCTTTCGGTATTATGCCGGGTGATGGTGTTGGCGCCGTACTGGTCCCGCATATCCTCTACGGTATCCTCGTCGAAGCCGTTCCAGTCGGTGTCATATTGGATCAGCAGCGTCTCGGGCTTTTTAATCGCCGCGCTGGTCAACCGCCGCCGCACCCTCTTCTGCCGCGCCGCCATCTCGACGGCCGCTTTATTGGGTTTATTGGCCGTTTTTTTCTTAAAAATAGTCATATTTCCGCGCCCCTTTCCGCAAATTGCAAATTTGAAAATGGCAAATTGCAAATTATTTTTGATGTGTCGGGAGCGCCAGCGCCGGGTATAAAGCTATGTCTTAGTATGCGGTAAGACAAAATGTTTTATACGGGCCTGATGCCCCTGATAAAAGCGTTCTCGCTCGGGATTGCCGCCGGTACTTCCGGGTTCCATTCTGTCTCACCTCACTTTTTAGTGGTTAGTGGCGAGTGGCGAGTGGTTAGCTTCTCGTCACTCGTCACTAACCACTAATCACTCATAAAAATACTGCTATCCGATAGGATAACAGCATTGTCCGATTATGCGCAGAAAGCGCCAGCTTTCTGCTTCTTTCGTACAAGCTTCAACTCCGCAGGGCGTGCGAATCGGAACGATTCGCTTTGAAGTTGCGTTATTCCATGCCTTGTTTTTCGACATGGACTGTTGACCTTCTCATAGTGTCTCCACTACTCCGCGGCAGCAACCCGTATCCCTGTGGTAGCCTCACCTACCGAATCTATTTGATTTTCTCTTTATAGAATATGCTTTTTTTCGGGATTTGTCAAGGGTTTTTGAAAAAAATAAACCGCTTTGCGGGATTTCCAGTTGCGCAACCGGCCGACAGCGTGTTATACTATGACCATTCAATTATGCGGCGTAACACCCGTATCCACCCGTATTCCATTAAAGGAGGTCCTTCATTGAGCAAAGTCAAGGATTTGTTATTGGGTAAGGCGCTTACCGACGACCAGCTGAGCCATGAAAAGCTCTCCCGGCTCTGGGGGCTGCCGATCATGGCCAGCGACGCGGTTTCGTCGGTGGCCTATGCCGTCGAGGCGATGCTGCTCGCCTTAGTCCCGTTTCTCGGGGTTTTGGCGGTCGGGTATGTGGGGATCGTGAGCGTCCCCATTATTTTACTGCTGCTGATCTTAGTGGTATCCTATTCCCAGATCATCCGCAACTATCCGCAGGGGGGCGGGGCCTATGACGTCTCGAAGGAGATGTTCGGGCGGAAAACCGCGCTTTCGGCGGCCTCCTGTTTGATCGTGGGATATATTTTAACCGTGGCGGTCAGCGTGGCCTCCTCGGCCGACGCCATCGCCGCCGCCTTTCCGGCATTGGCGCCTTATAAGGCGCTGATCAGCGTGGGATGCGTGGCGCTGATCACGTTGATCAATCTGCGGGGCGCGTCGGAATCCTCCAAAATATTCGGGGTCCCCACCTATCTGTTCATCCTGCTGATGGGGATCCTGATCGTCGCCGGCTTCGTCCAATTCATTACCGGCGATCTGCAACCCATAGACTATAGCGACCGGGCCGACTTCTACACCGCCGGGCCGCTGACCGGCATCACGCTGATGCTGTTTATGCGGGCGTTCGCGGCCGGCTGTTCCGGGCTGACCGGGGTCGAGGCGGTCAGCAACACCGTCCCCGCCTTCCGGGATCCGTCGGTCAAAACCGCCCGGCACGTGCTGTATCTGCTGGCCGGCATCATCATCTTCATCTTCGGCGGCACCAGCTTTCTGGCGGGGGCGGTGGAGGTGCTGCCGGTGGACAACACCACCGTGATCTCCCAGATAACCGAGGCGGTGTTCGGCCAGGGGGTCATGTATTACGCGATCCAGTTCACCACCTTCCTGATTCTGATGCTGGCCGCCAACACGGCGTATAACGGGATGCCGGTGCTGCTGTCGATTTTGTCGCATGACCGGTATGTCCCCAAGCAGTTTTCCCACCGGGGGGCCAAACTCAGCTTCTCCAACGGGATCCTGCTGATCTCGGCGGTCAGCATCCTGCTGTTGGTCCTCTTCAACGCCGACACCCAGGCGCTGCTGCCGTTTT
>WRDE01000294.1 GCA_009783605.1 Oscillospiraceae bacterium | reverse complement strand
TTCTACTGAAGAAGTGGTATGATCCTTGTGGAATCAAAGGTTGCTGTTTGAGGAAAGGAGCAGAAATGATTATCAAGCAGCAAAACTATAATGCGGCGGTTTACTGTCGCCTGTCCGCTGAAGATGACCAATCCGGCGAAAGCGGGAGCATCCAAACCCAGCGGGAATTGATTACCCAATACTGCAAGGCGCAGGGCTTTAATGTGTTCGATTATTATATCGACGACGGCTACTCAGGGACAAATTTTCAAAGACCGAGCTTCGAGCGGATGCTCAACGATGTAGACGCAGGTAAGGTCAACGTGGTACTCACGAAGGATCTGAGCCGCTTTGGCAGAGATTATATCCAATCCGGGTATTATATCGAGCGGGTGTTTGAAAAGAAAAACGTGAGATTTATCGCCATCGATGACAACATTGATACCCTGCAGAACAACAACGAAATCCTGATGCCTCTGAAAAATGTTCTCAACGATCTGTATGCACGGGATATCAGCCGCAAGACGCGGGCGGCTTTTAACGCAAAAGCTAAAAGCGGTCAGTTTATCGGCTCCAAGGCTCCGTTCGGTTATAAAAAGTCGCCGGAGGATAAGCACCAGCTGATCATCGACGAACCCGCTGCCGAAATCATTCGCAAAATATTCGACCTTGCGGAACAGGGCTACGGCTACAACCGAATTGCTAAAACCATGCGGGCGCAGGAAATCCCGAATCCGAATCAATATTTCAATCAGCAGAACCCCGGTTTTCATCAAGCGGATTATTGGAAAAAGCCTTATGATTGGCACACAACGTCGGTGCGGGTACTCCTCAACAACATCGTCTACCTCGGTCATATTGCCTTCGGCAAACAGCGGCTACTCACCATCAATGCCAAAGTAAAACCCGTAAGCGCGAGGATGCGAACGGCGAGGTGTATATCTTCGCGGGACTGTTATACTGCCCCGACTGCGGAACGGCTTTGTCCCACCACGCACGCAAGGAAAAAGGGCGCGAAGGCGGCGAATATTCCTGTAACCGATACAAAACCCACGGCAAGGATTACTGCCAAAACCATTATATCCGCTACCTGTATTTAAAGGTGATAAAACGTGGAAAAGATAAAAAATTTCCCGGATGAAAAATAATTCATCCGGGAAATTTTATTTTAAATGCATCCCGCCGCTCCCGCGAAACGCGCTTGGTGATAATCCATAATACTTTTTGAAAATATTTGAAAAATAAAAGGGATTATCAAACCCGGTACGATTGGCGATTTCGGCAATTGACAAAGGTGTTTGTAATAATAGATCAGAAGCGCGGCGCAGCCGGCGACGTAAAATATACCGTGCAGGCGGCAAACCAGTGCGTTCCTTGAACAAGCGGATAAAATGATTTTCGCTGAGATGCATCTCCGCCGCGAGAGCGCGGATCGAAAACGGTTGTTCTAACCGCGCGTCAATCAAATCCAAAATATCCGCTAAATCAGAGCTCTGCGGGCTGATACGAGGCAGGATATTTTTTTCTCCGGCAAGCGAAAGGTATAAATGTGTTAGTTCCAGAAGCATGGATTTGATCCGTATCGGTGCGAGCAAACCCGGATCCGCTTGCAGCCGGCAAAGGGTATCCATCAATCTGCGTACCCGGGTTTGATGTTTTCGGGGAACCGGTAGGCGCAGCGGCAGGTCGATCAATTCAAACAAATCACGCCCACTTGTAAGGGCATAAAAATGACAAAAATATTTTCGGTGCGGTGCGCCGGGAGGATGAAGCGGGATATGGAATTTTTGTAAGCTGCGAGCCGGCAACAGATAGAGGTCACCTGATCGAACGGTAAAATTTTCGTTGGCCGCGGTAAGATGACATTCACCTTGTAGAATATAACCGATACTGGAAAATTCCGGGCGGTATTCGCCGGAGATTTCCTCCGCTTGCTGCTCGTAATAGGAAAAAACGCAAGGATCTATATGGAGACCATGCATATATAGGGACAACAAATCACTGGACATAAATAGTACCTCCTACAAGAAATGGTGATTTTGTATATGCGATTCCCATATTTACTATATGGCATTTGCTCTTAAAATGCAATATACTTTTAAACAAACCCTACCAAAATAACAGGAGGGCATGAAAATGAAAAGAAGACTGACAGGGGGAATCGTGACGATGGCGGTGCTGGCGGGTATGGTGACAACCGGCGGAACGGCGGCGCAAACAACCGAAGCCGCGGCTCCGACCCCCTTACAGACATACTATACCGCTCCGGCGACCAATTGGGAAAAGGAGGCCATGCCGCTGGGTAACGGTTTCATCGGCGCGATGGTGTTCGGCGGGGTGGACAGCGACCGGGTGCAGCTCAATGAACACACCCTCTGGTCCGGCGGACCGGGCGCCAATGCCAGCTACAACGGTGGGCACAAGGGAACACCGGCGCAGGCGAAAGCCGCATTGCGGGAATTGCGGGAATTATTACAACAGAGAGCAAACGATTTTCCACAGGCGTATAAAAATGAAAACGGACAAATCATTTCGCAAAATTATCCGCCAGAGACTGACCGGATGAAGACGCTGATCAACACGCTGATGGGCGATAAGAGCGGCTTCGGTTCCTATCAGACCTTTGGCAACCTGTTGATCGTCGACCCGGCGTCGGCGCCCCCGGTGGTCGTCTACGCGACCTCCAATGCCGAACCGCGTCCGGGTACGACCGGGCAGTTCGCCTCCAACCTCTTCGACGGCAGCAACGGCACCAAATGGTATACCGGCGACGCGGTGTCGCTGAACTTCCCGATCACAGTGGATTGGGAATATGAGGCTGCTTTCACCACCGGCGGATATACGCTGGTATCGGGCGAAGATGTCCCCGATCGCGATCCGGTAACGTGGAAGCTGTACGGCTCACTTGACGGGACGGATTACACGTTATTGAATGAGCAAACCGGCGTCACGTGGTCCGGGCGTAACCAGGAAAAGCATTTCACCTTTACGCAGGGAACCTATAAGCATTTCCGGCTGGCTATCTCCGCCACCGCCGGCTCCGGCGGGCGTACCCCGCCCCAATTGGCACAGATCAGAATGGATGACGCGGGCTATGCCCCGCCGGTTTACGACAACTACCGCCGCGGGCTGGACCTGCGGGAAGCTGTGGCAAGCGTTTCCTGCCGTCAGGACGGCGTGACGTATACGCGGGAGTATTTCGTCAGCAATCCCGGCAATTTCCTGGCTGTGCGGCTGACGGCGGACAAGCCCGGCAGCATCACCAAACGTTTTTCGCTGACCACCGAACATAAAAACCATGTTGTCTCCGCCGACGCGGACGCGGGCACCGTTACGCTGACCGGTCAGCCGAGCGGGCACGGCGCCAACGGGCTGCATTTCGCCGGGCAATTGAAGGTCGTGCATGAAAAAGGGACGATAGCCGCCCACGGCGAGGCGCTGGACGTCACCGGCGCCGACGCGGTGACATTGATCTTCAGCGCCGGCACCGATTATTTCCAGTGTATGGACGATACCTTCGACTTCTTCACCCATGAGGACCCGCTGCCGGAGATCGTCGAACGGGTCAACGCGGCGGCGGCGAA
>WRDE01000293.1 GCA_009783605.1 Oscillospiraceae bacterium | reverse complement strand
CGTGGGAGGAGATTGTGTCTATGGCGGGGGATATGGGGTATGACGGGATCGAGGTGCGGGGGCTGGGGGCTGACGTGTATGCGGCTCAGGCGCGTCCGTTTACCGACGCCGCGCTGCCCGAAACGGTGAAAAAGCTGGCTGCCATGCGGTTGGTCATCCCCTGCTTCTCGTCGGCCTGCTGTCTGAAATATGCCGGCCGGGCGGAGCAGAACAAGGCCGAGATCCGCGGGTATATCGAGCTGGCGGCCAAGACTAAGACGCCGTATATCCGTATCCTCGCCGACGAGCACGCCGCGCCGGACGGGGAGGTGGATGACGCCGCCGTCGCCGCCCAATTGGTCGAGCTGGCCGCCGCCGCCGAGGAGAAGGGGGTGACGCTGCTGGTGGAAACCAACGGCGTTTACGCCGACACCAAGCGGTTATACGCGCTGCTGCAGTCGGTGGCCCATGACGCGGTGGCCGCGCTGTGGGACGTCCATCACCCTTACCGTTTCTTCGGCGAGGATCCGGAACAGACGGTGCAGAATCTCGGGGCCTTTATCAAATATGTGCATATCAAGGATTCGGTGGAGGCTGACGGCAAGGTCGTCTACAAAATGCTCGGGGACGGCGATCTGCCGATCGACGGGATGATGCGGGCGCTGCAATCGGTCAACTATGAGGGGTTTGTGTCGTTGGAATGGGTCAAGCGCTGGGCCGACGATCTGGAGGACGCCGGCATCGTGATCCCGCAGTTCGCCCATTATATGAGCCGGTATACCAAGAAAACCGCTGTCCGCAGCGCATTGTTCGATAACAACGCCAAAACCGGCAAATATATCTGGGAAAAGGAGACGCTGATCGATCTGACCTTCCCGCAGCTGTTAGACCGGGTAGTGGAGGAGTTCCCGGACCAATACGCTTTCCGTTATACCACGCTGGATTATACCCGCACCTACCGGGAATTCCGGGAGGATGTGGACAGCTTCGCCCGGTCACTGATCGCGCTGGGGGTCAAGAAGGGCGACAAGGTAGCTATCTGGTCCACCAATGTCCCGGCCTGGTTCATCACCTTCTGGGCCGCCACCAAAATCGGCGCGGTGTTGGTGACCGTCAACACCGCCTACAAGATTCAGGAGGCCGAATACCTGCTGCGCCAGTCGGATACCCACACATTGGTGATGATCGAGGGGTTCAAGGACTCGCATTACGCCGATATCGTCCAGGAGGTCTGCCCCGAGCTGGCGGCCCATACCGCCGGCGAGCCGCTGCACGCCAAAAAGCTGCCGTTCCTGCGGCATATCATCACGGTGGATTTCGAGATGCCGGGCTGCCTGACCTGGGAAGCCGCCGCGGCGTTCGCCGAAAAGACGCCGGCGGAATATCTGAACCACCGGGCGGCGACCATCAGCCGTAATGACGTCTGCAATATGCAGTACACCTCCGGCACCACCGGATTCCCCAAAGGGGTTATGCTGACCCATTACAACGTCATCAACAACGGCAAAAATATCGGCGACCGGATGGATCTGTCCACCGCCGACCGGTTTTTGATCCACGTCCCGATGTTCCACTGCTTCGGTATGACATTGTCAATGACTGCCAGCATGACCCACGGGACCACCATGGTGCCGGTGCCGGCCTATTCGCCGCGGCTGGCGCTGGAAGCTATCAACAAAGAGCAGATCACCGCGGTCAACGGGGTGCCGACCATGTTTATCGCCATGCTGGAGCACCCGGACTTCGCCGATTGCGATTTTTCCCATATGCGCACCGGCATTATGGCCGGCTCCCCCTGCCCGGTCAAGGTGATGCAGGACGTGCTGGAGAAGATGAACATGTCCGAGATCACCATCGTGTTCGGCCAGACCGAGAGCTCGCCGGGCATGACCATGAGCCGTTCGGACGACACGACCGAGGTCAAGGTCAACACGGTCGGCGCGCCGCTGCCGGGCATCGAGTGCAAAGTCGTCGATCCGGTCACCGGCGCCGACCTGCCGGACGACACCGACGGCGAGTTCGTCGGGCGGGGCTACAACATTATGAAGGGCTACTACAAGATGCCGGCGGCTACCGCCAACGCCATCGACGCCGACGGGTGGCTGCACACCGGCGATCTGGCCCGCCGCCGCCCCGACGGCAATTTCAAGATCACCGGCCGGATCCGCGACATGATCATCCGCGGCGGCGAAAACATCTACCCGAAAGAGATCGAGGATTTCATCTACACCCACCAAAAGGTTCGCGACGTACAGGTCATCGGCGTGCCGGATAAGCAGTACGGCGAAGAGATCATGGCCTGGGTGGTGCTCAAAGAGGGCATGACAGCCGAAGAGAGCGAGATCAGCGAATACGTCCGCTCCCACATGGCCAAGCAGAAGACCCCGAAATACGTCCGCTTCGTAGACGGCTTCCCGATGAATGCCGCGGGCAAGGTGATGAAGTATAAGATGGTGGAGGAGTCGGTTAAGCTGCTGGGGCTGGAGGAAGCGAGCAGTATTGAGACCGCGTAGGCGAATGTACAATGAAGGATACTTTTTCTATGATGATTCGCATCTATTCTTGGAGAAGCCTATATGATTTTCGATTATCTCAAAAAAACGGCCATACCGGCCGTTTTTTTGAGGTCTACCCCCTCAACTCCTCAATCTTATCCCGTAAAAACGCCGCGTGTTCAAATTCTAACAGCCGGGCGGCGGCCTTCATCTCCCGGGTCAGCTCCTCGATCAGTTTTTGGCGTTCCGGGCGGCTCAGGCGTTTGCCGGCGGCTTTGGTCAGCATCTCCTTTTTCTCTTTGGATGTGATCTCGATCACATCCCGGATATCCTTGACGATGGAGGACGGGGTGATGTTGTGCCGGCGGTTATGGGCCATCTGGATCTCCCGGCGGCGGTTGGTTTCGGCGATGGCGCGTTCCATCGAATTGGTGACCGAATCGGCGTACATGATGACCTGCCCCTGCGCGTGCCGTGCCGCCCGGCCCACCGTCTGGATCAGCGAGGTTTCGGAGCGCAGGAACCCCTCTTTGTCGGCGTCCAGGATGGCCACCAACGACACCTCCGGCAGGTCCAGCCCCTCCCGCAGCAGGTTGATGCCCACCAGCACGTCGAACTCACCTAACCGCAGGTCCCGGATGATCTCCATCCGCGCCATCGTGTCGATCTCGAAGTGCATATACTTGACCTTGATGCCGGCGGCCTCAAAGAAAGCGGTCAGATCCTCCGCCATTTTTTTGGTCAGGGTGGTGACTAACACCCGCTCGTTGCGTTCGGCCCGCAGCCGGATCTCCTCCATCAGATCGTCGATCTGGCCCTCCACCGGCTTGACGGTGATTTCGGGGTCTAACAGGCCGGTCGGTCGGATCACCTGCTCCACCACCCGGGTGGACAGGTCCCGCTCCATCTGGCCCGGGGTGGCCGAGACAAAGACGGCCTGATGGACATGGTTGTAAAATTCCTCAAAGTTGAGCGGGCGGTTGTCGTAGGCGCAGGGCAGGCGGAAGCCGTAGTCGATCAGACTGCGCTTGCGGGCGAGATCGCCGCCGAACATGCCCCGTACCTGCGGCAGCATCACATGGGATTCGT
>WRDE01000292.1 GCA_009783605.1 Oscillospiraceae bacterium | reverse complement strand
GTATACCTCTCCGTCAATGGCCCGGAAGTGGCCCCCGTAATCAGCAACATTTGTTTTTCATAATCTTCGATCCCCCGTTCGGCAAGCATCTCCGTCAACGCCGCGTCGGTTTTCTCGATACTGATTTTCGGCAGCGTATCGGTGATATCGTCATACAGGAACAGGTCATAGGCGTCGAAGAATATGATTTCCCCGTTCAGCTTTGTGAAGACGACGATGGAATCCTGGGTAGGTAACCCCTGAATATATTTGGAAAAGGTGAGCCGGTATATTTGGCCGCGGCCATGATCTTCCGGTTCGCTGATATAGACCAAATATTTTTCCACCTCGGCGGGAGAACAGATTATTCCCAGATAGTCTTTCGCCCTTTGGACGACCGCATCCGGGCCGATATCCCCTTCCGTCCCGGAAAAGGACAATCCCGCCGCATAATGTATACCGCACAGGGTATCGGTTCCGGGAAGATAGCGATATTCACTGCTGAATTCATCATAGACCTCGCCATCGGTATATTTATCATAAATGGTATGCCGGTATCGGTATGGCAGCCAATCGGAATTATCTATCGTTTCCTGGAAGGTCAGCGGCGTGGCTTTTCCATCGATAACGACCGTTTTTTCAACCGGGATAGGTTCGTTCATTTCGCCGAAATCTCCGACCGGTTCGCCGGTTTCGTCATTGCGCCCCCGGCCGCAGGCGGTCAGGGAAAGTATAAGGCAAAAGGTCAGGACGATTAACACGGTTTTTTTCATGAAAAATTCCTCCTTAATGTTTTAACCGGGCGTATTCGTCGCCCGTGTAATATAGATCGGCAAGAAATAACCCCGGCGTTACAACATGTACGCCGTTGAGCCAATAATCGCGCGGAGGCGAGTCTTTGCAGGCTTGATATATACATTCATTTATCTTCTCGCCAGTTGCCGCTTTGGCTAAAAAAGAGGGAACCCAACAATAGCCGTCAACAAAGTGAACCGTTGTTTTAAACCCCAACGCGAAGTGGGCTCCCTTATTGTAGGCCTCGTTGACAAGATTACCGAGTATAGGATCCGTAAGCCCTGTCTTACAGCCGACAAACAGCACACATCGCAGATTAGCCAGTTGGTTCACAGGCAGCTCATTGATCGGCCAAACAATAGCTGTAGAAGGAGGAGGAGGTCTTTTGCCGGTTATACGGTCGGATTCAATCCCGGTTGACGGGTTAAAAAAAGGGAAATATCCGGCAGTGGCATGACCATAAAAGACGGAGATTTGATCGGTCCTTAAGGAATTAAAGGCCCAATCGACAGAATCGTTCTTCCTTATGCGCTTGTTATATCCGCCCGCGTTTGTGAAGGAGGTGAACGTGGGTTCTACCCCGGTGGTATTTTGGGTGTTAGAACCGGCGGTGATATTAAAATCATATAAGCTGGCATCGCCTCTTGTGACCAGCTCAAAAGACCACCAGGCGGTGCTGTAAGTAGAGCTGTTTGTGATAACGTCGGTGCCGCTCACGTGGACATATCCGTTTGTGCCTCGGCTTATATTTTTTATTAAGTGTGTTCCGTTAGTATAACGGGTCAGATCAAAATGCTGGTCATTGGAAAACCCGCCATATAACCAGAAATCCACATTGGTTCCGGTTACATCCAGCGCGTATTTATATACGCCCATCGCCGACCGCAGAGAATAGGATCCGTCTGAATTCTGCACAATTCCCCATTTTTGGTTCGCGGCGCCGGTAAACGCAAGGTTTAACACATTTAATCCGCTGGTGGGCGTGCTGCCGTCCGCCGTCAAGTATCTGCCGGTCGATACGTTTTTTATATAATAGTCCCAATTATTCATCAACCCAAGCGTATCATTCGGCCCTGCCGAAACCTCAACCGGAATCACGATGAAAACCGTACAAAAAACCAAAACCAGACAAATCATTGCCGAAATAAACCGTTTCATAAAATACCTCCTAAAATTTTTGTTTTTTTCGGAAAACACGCCTCTCTGTCCGCGGACCGGATCCCCGCGGGTTGTCTGCGTCGTACATGGGACCCACCTCTTTCTTGATCTCACACTTATATTAGACGATATATATTTACCCAAAGAAATAATACAGTATATTCTACAAAATATCAAGAAAGATTTTCCATTTTCGCCGGTTTTTATCCGCTTTTTCCCCTATTGTTTCCCGATATATTTTTTATTGTATTAAACAAAAAAATATGGTACAATTATCCGCGGACCATATTATGACCGGGGGATTTCCATCGTGTTTACCGCTAAACGCGGCGCTTCAACGCCGACGCTGCTGACCGCCGGCGGCGGCGCGGCCTGTTTTTTGATCAGCTTAGTTGTCACGCTGACCGCCGCTTTTACCCGCGGCCGGACGCTGACCGCCGGTCTGCCGGCCCTCCTGCATATATCGCTGCCCTTTATCTATCTGGCGGTGCTGATCATAAGCCGCAAGGGGTTCCCCTACGGATTTTTTTACAACGCCTTCTTTTTCGCCGTTTTTATCTGGCAGCTGGTCTATATCGTATTCTTGAGCGGATTGGAACAGCTGCGGAGCGATCTGGTGGCGTCGGTCACCGGCAGCTGGACCGCCGAGGAGCTGCTCCAATACGGCGGGTTACTGCTGCTGATCGGCAGCTGTATTCTGCATGTTTTCCAGCTGTTCCCCAAAAAGCCCTCCGGCCTGACCGTCGGGTTTCCGATATTAGAACCGGATATTCCGCTGCCTTATGTGGTGATCGCGGTACGGCATGACGGCAGATGGGTCTGGGTACGGCACAAAGACCGCAAAACCTTTGAGATTCCCGGCGGGCATATCGAGCCGGGGGAAACCCCGGTCGCCGCCGCCCGCCGGGAGCTGTTTGAGGAGACCGGCGCTCTTGAACCGGAGATCACCTTTGTCGGGTATTATACCGTATCCCCCCGGACCGGACCGCCCGACGGCGGCCGCCTGTACTACGCCAAAGTGGACATTTTCGGCCCGCTGCCGGAATATGAGATAGCTGAACGGACCGCGCTGACCGGATTGCCGGAAGCGATGACCTGGCCCGAAATCCAGCCGGCGCTGTTGAAGCGGGCAGAAAATTGGGAATTAGAAAATAGAGGGGAATAAAGAAATGCAAAACAAACAAGAATCCATCGAATTTACGATCTCCGCCGGGGTGCTGCGGTTCGGGGAGTTTACCACCAAATCCGGCCGGCTGTCCCCCTATTTCGTCAACACCGGCTTGTATAAGACCGGCGGCAGCTGAGTATCCTCGGGAAATACTATGCCAACAGCATTGTCAGCCAACGCGGCGGGGATGTTTATCTCGGTCGATCGCTGCGAAATCGGCCTGGCCCCCGGTGTGACCGCCATAACCGAAATCAAAGAACAACTCGGCTTCGACATCATCCCGTTGGTAACAGTAGCAGACATCTATGCGTATTTGAAAAAGCAGCCGGAATATAGGGAATATCTGCCGGCGATGGAACAGTATATGGCGCAATATTGTGTATTTCAACTGTCAATTGTCAACTGTCAACTATTGAGGAGTGTACATGATCATCTTCGGCATCGACCCGGGCTACGCCATCGTCGG
>WRDE01000291.1 GCA_009783605.1 Oscillospiraceae bacterium | reverse complement strand
GAGGATTGCGCTGAAACGCTCCGCGGGTATTGCGGCGAGTTGAATTTTGACGGGCAGGAGCGGGATCTGGTGGAACAGCGGTTGGATGTTCTGCACCGGCTGACCAGTAAATACGGCGCCGACACCCATCAGGTGCTGGCTTATCGTGAAAAAGCAAAACAGGAGCTTTCGGAGATCGAAAACGCGGATGAACGGATCGCTGCATTGACAAGACAGTTGACACAAGCGGAGCAAAATACCCGGCAGTTGGCCGAAAAGCTCTCGGCGGCCCGGCAGGCTGTCGCCGTCGATTTTTCGCGGGATGTTATGCAGCATCTGGCGTTTCTGGATATGCCCGGCGTTCATTTTTCGGTTTCTATCCGCCAGGTTGACTTGCAGTCCAAAGGCGCCGATGAGATAGAATTTTTAATCGCGGCCAACCCCGGCGAACCGCCGCGCCCGATCGCGAAAATCGCTTCCGGCGGCGAACTCTCCCGGATTATGCTGGCGATCCAGTCGCTGTTGGCGGATGTGGATGATATAGACACCCTGGTATTCGATGAAATTGATTCCGGTATCAGCGGCCGGGCCGCCGTTAAGGTCGGTATCAAGCTCAAGCAGACGGCGACCGGTCTCTCCGGCTTGCGCAGCCGTCAGGTATTGTGCGTCACCCATCTGGCCCAGATAGCGGCCGGCGCTCATAATCATCTGCTGATCACCAAAGCGGTGGAAAACGGGCGGACGTTTACCCGGGTTATCCCCCTCGATCAACCGGGGCGCGAAGCCGAGCTATCCCGGATCATAAGCGGCGAAGTCACGCCGGCCGGCTTGACCGCCGCGCGGGAGATGATGGAACAGCACACGCACTCATACTAATCCCAGGAAAAAATGGTGATTTTCAATGAAAACGAAAGGCAAAAAGGATTATACTTATATATGGCTTGTAGTTGGCATTGGTTCGCAATTACTTGTTTTTTCATTATTATTTGCGTTAGGATTAAGGCATGAAATACAATTGGTTTTTACTCCAGAACAATCTGAGCAAGTGGAAGTTGTAGAAAAAAGGGTCGAAATAAGCAGTAGTCACGGAAGGCGTGTCTCAAGAAAATACTACAGTTATTATGTTGCGTTTAAATTTCCTGACGGTACGATAAAAGAGTTTAAAGTAGATCACATATCTACGAGGGATTTTAAAAAAGAGATCAATAGCTCTGTGTATGATTCTATATTCGAGAGTGATACTGGAATACTTACTTATAAAGAATTAGAAAACGCCGAAAATCGTTTCTTTTCTCCTACTAATTATAGGGAATTTCACAGTTTCGAAAAAGACCTTATATGTGGCGGAACAAAAGTAGAGACAGGGGTAATAATTCATAAGCCAGGGCACGTATGGTCTTTCCCTATTCTTTCTATTTTACTTAATTCAATTGTAGTTTATTTGACTGTATCTTTCAAAAGAAAAGAAGATAAAATAATAGAAGAAAAGCGAAAGAAAGAAGAAGCGCGGAAGCGAAAGCGGGAGATACGATATCAGCAAAAGAGAGAAGAGGAGCGAGAGCGAAAGCGCAGCAAAAACACATCTAAAACCCATACGCCACGCCGCCGTCCATAAGCGACAATCCACAAATTGACTTTGAAACCGATATAATTGTTATAATCGGCAATGAAAAATAAATATTTTACAGCACTTGATTCATTTTGGGATAATTCTGTCCTGCCCGTTCATATACGGGCGCAATACTTCCGGGATGATCACGCTGCCGTCCGGCTGCTGGTTGATCTCCAATAGCGGAATCAAAATACGCGGGGAAGCGATGCCGGTATTGTTCAGTGTATAACAATATTTCGTTTTTCCGTCATTATCGCGGTATTTGATCCCTGACCGCCGCGCCTGAAAATCCCCGAAGGAGGAACAGGAGTGGGTTTCACAATAGGCGTTGCGGCTGGGCATCCAGGTTTCGATTTCGTGCTTCTTTATCTGCCCGATCCCGGTTTCGCCAGTACACGCCAGCATGATCCGATAGGGGAGACCCAGATCCTGCAGAAGCTGTTCCGCGTTTCGTAAAATTTCTTCATGGAGCGCGGACATTTCCTCTTCATCCGCCCGGCAGATCACCACCTGCTCCACCTTTTGAAACTGGTGAACCCGGTAGAGACCCCGCGTATCCCTGCCATACGTCCCGGCTTCTCTGCGAAAGCAGGTGGAATACCCGGCAGATCTAATCGGCAGATCGCGGTCGGGCAGCAGCTCGTTTTGATGGCAGGAAACCAGAGAAACCTCGGATGTCCCCACCAAAAATAAATCGTCCTCCGGCAGCTTATAGGCCTGGTCCCGTCCGGCCGGAAAATACCCGGTTCCGGTCATGGCGCTCTCTTTTACCATCAGCGGAACAGACATGGGGGTAAATCCCTTTTGAATCAACCGGTCGATGACAAAACGGGTGACCGCCATCTCCAGCAGCAGCCCCTCATTTTTCAAAAAGTAGGTGCGGCTTCCGGCAAATTTAACCGCCCGCGTCGTATCGGCCATATCCAAAGCGACTATTAACTCCATATGATCCTTCAACGGAAAATCAAAAACGGGAATTTCGCCGACCGCGCGGACAAACATATTGTCCGCGTCGGTTTTTCCAACCGGGACCTCCGGAGAAGGGATGCCGGGCACAGTCAGCATCAACGCGTCAAATTCCGCCTTTTTCTCATGCAGCGCTTTTTCTAACGGTGTCAATTCTTCCTTGATCGACCGCACCTGACCGATAATATACGCTTTTTGTTCCGGCTCCGCGGTCTGTGCTTGGGCGGACAGGGTGTTTCGTTGATTGCGGAAAGTATAAATACTGTTGTAGATTTTGCTGATTTGCTGATCGAGGATCAATAACCGGTCAATGTCTGTGTCAACCATTTTCTGTGCGGCGGCCCGCTTGACTTTTTCGGGATACTCCCGGATAAATTGGATGTCCAGCATGTTTTTCTCTCCTTGTTTAGTTTTATAGGCATATAAAAAACGACCGGAAAGCCTGTCCCTGGCTTTCCGGCCGCTGTTGTTTTATCGGAAATTCTGTTATCTCCTCATCAACAAACAGGGAAAAAGCCCGGACCGAACAAGCGATACGGACGATGACGAGGAAAAAACAACTCTCGCTAAGTCATGATTAAGATTATTGCGTAAAGTATTCAAGCCGATTTATTCCTTTGCAGTAAAATTTGTGAGAGTATAGCACGATATCTTCCATTTGTCAAGTCAAAAAAATCAAAAGGATTCATCTGCCGAATAGCGTCTGCACCATCAGCGAAGCTAAAATGATCCCGGTAATATCACCTGCAGCTGCAGCCGCCAGGGTATGGCGTGTCTTTTTAATTTTTATCGAGCCGTAGTATACGGTTATGGTATAAAAGGTCGTTTCGGTGGAGGATTGCAGCACGCTGGCTACAAGGCCGCTCAGGGAGTCCGGTCCCTTTCCGGCCAGAATCTGTTCCAGAGCCGCCAGCGAACCGCTGCCGGAGATCGGTCTCAAGAGCGCCAGCGGCAATACATCCGCTGGAAAACCGATCCGGCCGAGCGCCGGCGCCAACGCGTTGGCCAAAAGCTC
>WRDE01000290.1 GCA_009783605.1 Oscillospiraceae bacterium | reverse complement strand
TGGCTCATCATGCTGTTTTTGATCCTCTTTGCCGCCGCGATCCGGTTCGCGATGCGGAAATGGAAGCAGATCCCGTCGGGGCTCCAGAATATCATCGAGCTGGCGGTGGAGATGTTTGACAATATGGTCAGAAGCGCCGCCGGCGAAAACTATATGGTGCTGGGCAACTGGTTTTTTGCCGTTTTCGCTCTTTTGCTCGCTTCCAACCTCAGCGGTATCCTCGGGCTGCGGCCGCCCACATCCGACTGGTCCGCCGTCTTCGCCTTCGCGCTGGCGACCTTTGTCTTGATCCAGATATTCGGAATCCGATACCGCGGCCGGAAATATCTGAAAAGATTCTTGAACCCCTTCAACATCATCGGAGAGCTGGCGCGGCCGGTTTCGCTGAGTTTCCGGATGTTCGGGAACATGCTGGCCGGCATGATCCTGATCTCGCTTGTGTATGGGCTGCCGATATATCTGCGGTTTGCCATCCCCTCGCTGCTGAACGCGTTTTTCGACCTCTTCACCGGCGCGCTGCAAACCTATATCTTCTGCGTACTGAGCCTGACCTATATCGGCTCGGCAGCAGAGGAAATGTAATCATTATACATTATACATTGTACATTAAATAATCAGGAGGAATTATTATGGATCCATTGGCTCTTATTATTGTGGCGGCTCATTTCGCGGCGGTTATCGCGCTGTTTAACGGGGTGCTCACCACGCTGGGGCAGGCAAAGATCGTGGTGGCGGCGATCGAATCCATCGCCCGGCAGCCGGAGACGGCGGGGTCGGTCACCAGCAATATGTTCGTCGGGCTAGCGATGGGCGAAACCTCCGGTATCTACGGCCTGCTGATCGCCATCATCATGCTGTTCGCCAATCCGCTGATCCCCATTTATCTGAACGCGATCGCTTAAAAATCTATTCCTTGCGCGCCGGGCGCCATATATGGCGTCTCTATAATCATAGGTATTGAAAGGGGGCTGTTTTCGGGATATGACGATTTTATTGGATGCCGGCGGGCGGGTTTTCGGGCTGGATCAGGATACCCTGATCGAAATCGGCATTTATCTGTTCAATGCCATATTTTTTGTGGTTGTTTTTACCTGGATTCTGTATAAACCCGTTAAGAAATTCATGAAAAAACGCGCCGACGGTATCAACGCGCAGATGGATGCCGCCGCGGACACCGCTGCGCAGGCGGAAGAGATGAAAACGCTTTATGAACAGAAGCTCCATGAATTGGAGAGTGAACGGCTGAAGGTTCTCGAATCGGCCCATGAGCTGGCCGCCGAAAAAAGCCGGCAGCTGATGGAGGAAACCGAAAAGGAAACGGCCGGCATGAAGGAGCGGGCGGCGGCCGAGATGCTGGCCGAACGGGAGCGGGCGGCGGAGGAGATCCGGGTCCACATCATCGACGTGGCGTCGGCAATGGCGGAAAAATTTATGGCCCGCGCCATCGACGGGGAGGCCCGCGGCCGGCTGTTCGACGAGACGCTGGCCGAGCTGGAGAAGGTGTTATGAGCGGCGCGGTAACCGCCCGGGTGGTGTCGGCGGCGGCGCTGACCGTTGACCAGCTGGCGGCATTAACGGATTTGCTGACAAAAAAATTAAATAAACCGGTAGAGATATTGGCGGAAACCGATCCCGCTGTGATCGGCGGGCTGTATATCCACGCGGACGGGTTGGTAGTTGATTATACGGTGAAAAAACGGTTGAACGATATGCGTGACCAATTGAAAAGGAGTAAAGCCTGATGTTTTTTAACCCCGACGGGATAGGAGCAGGGATAAAAAAACAAATAGAGGAGTTTGCCGCCGGAGCAGACGTGATTGAGGTGGGTGCCGTAACCCAGGCCGGGGACGGTATCGTGCGGGTCAGCGGGCTGCCGGGGGTGATGAGTGGCGAGCTGCTGGAGATGGAATGCGGGACCCGCGCCATCGCCCTGAATTTGGATAGCGGCAGTATCGGCGCGGTGCTGATGGGCTCCGACGCGCAGGTTAAGGAAGGCGATCTGGTCCGGGCGACCGGGCGGGTGGCCGAGGTACCGGTGGGCGACGGGCTGTTGGGACGGGTGGTCAACGCGCTGGGGCAGCCAATCGACGGTAAGGGGGAGATCCCCTATACCGCCACCCGGAAGATCGAGCGGGTGGCGCCGGGGGTTATTGAACGGCAGGAGATCGGCCGGCCGCTGCAGACCGGCATCAAAGCCATCGACGTGCTGGTCCCGATCGGGCGCGGCCAGCGGGCGCTGATCATCGGCGACCGCCAGACCGGCAAGACCGCGCTGTGTATCGACACCATCATCAATCAAAAGGATAAAGACGTTCTGTGTATCTACGTCGCCATCGGCCAGAAGGCCTCGACGGTGGCCCGGATCGTCCGCACCCTCGGAGAGACGGGGGCGATGGCCTATACCACCGTGGTGGCCGCCACCGCCAGCGATTCGGCGTCGCTGCAATATATCGCCCCCTATGCCGGCTGCGCCATCGGCGAGGAGTGGATGGAGGCCGGCCGGGACGTGCTGATTGTCTACGACGACCTGTCCAAGCACGCGGTGGCCTACCGGGCGCTGAGCCTGCTGCTGCGCCGGCCGCCGGGACGGGAGGCGTATCCCGGCGACGTGTTCTATCTGCATTCCCGGCTGCTGGAGCGGGCGGCCTGCCTGAGCGACGAGCGGGGCGGGGGATCGATGACCGCGCTGCCGGTTATTGAAACGCTGGAAGGCGATATCTCGGCGTATATTTCGACCAACGTCATCTCGATCACCGACGGGCAGATCTATCTCGAGACCGAGCTGTTTAACGACGGCATCCGCCCGGCGGTCAATCCGGGATTTTCGGTGTCCCGGGTGGGCGGCGCGGCCCAGATCAAGGCGATGAAGCGGATCGCCGGCCCGCTGCGGATCGAGCTGGCCCAATACCGGGAGCTGGCCGCTTTCGTGCAGTTCGGCTCCGACCTCAGCCAGGATACCTTAGACCGGCTGCGGCAGGGGGAGCGGATCGTCGAGATCCTAAAGCAGCCCCAATACCGGCCGATGCCGGTGGAACAGCAGGTGCTGATCCTGTACCTGCTGACCAACCGCCATCTGGCGGACGTGCCGGTGAAACAGGTGCGGAAGTTCCAGCATGATTTTCTGGCGTTTGTTGGCGAATACCATGAAGGTATTACCGCGGAGATAAAAGAAAAACAGTTGATTTCGGAAGAGATGGAAGAGAAGATCAAGGGCGCGATCCAAGCGTTTAAAGGGCAGGGTAGTTATTTGTAAGGGCGGGCTTCCCCGGCGTTATACGGCCACAAATAATGGATATTTTGAAAGGGAGAAAAGCAAATGCTTGACAACGGATTTGAGGAGAAAATCAATGCCGCCCTAAGTGGCGATACATTAAAAAACGCACAGGATTTTATGGCTTTTTTGCGGGCGAACGATGATTTATCAGCTGAACCGTGCGAAGGTACCGATGGGTGGAATATTTATGTCAAAGGCATAAATAGCGCCTATGTGGCTTTTGATGGCGATAAAAATAATTTTGATATTGTATTACATATCAATACCTATGACGGAGATGAACCGGTGGATGATGATTTA
>WRDE01000289.1 GCA_009783605.1 Oscillospiraceae bacterium | reverse complement strand
GTGATATCCGCCTCGGCCATTTCTATGATATTATACCGCAGCCGCAGCTGCTTCATAAGGGTCCGGGACAGCGCCGAATCGTCCTGGTCCGCTACGCCGAAGTACATCACGGTATTAGTGGCGTCAATTGCTCCGTTCCCGTCGCCGGCGTCACCCGATTGGGTGGATAACGTGGTCAGAACCGCGAAAATCAAAGGGAACAGCAGGATAAATATCCAGTTGACCGGCTGCTTCAGGATGCGTTTTAAGGTATTCAAAAATATCGTCGTCATCTGCCTGTACGCCTCCTTCCCAGAATGAACGCGAGGATAAACAGTACCGCGCCGATACCGTATATCAGTGTCAGGAAGAGGGTCATTTTGGCCTCGTTGCCGCCGTAGACCGCGCCGAAGATCACGGTATGGGCCATCGCGTTGGGGGCGTAGGCGAATAGTTTATCGGCGGCGCCGAAGCTGATCTTGGCGTACCCTTTGGATACAAAGGTCATCACCCAGAACAGCGCCTGCGCCGCGGCGACCGCCGCGCCCTGGCGGCGGAACAGCATAATCAGGAAGATACAGAGCGACTGGGAGAACAGCACCACGCCGAACAGGGTCAGCAGCACTAACGGGATCCGTTCACCCCAATACACGCCGTAAACCAAGCCGGAAAAAGCGAAGGTCACCATCCCCTGCAAAAAACTGGTCACCGCCGAAGCGGCGAGTAATCCGCCGATCAGCGCCGGACCGGAGACCGGCGTCAGCCGGAGGCGGCTGCCGGTGTCGCTGAGCAGGCTTTTTCCGAACAGCTCCATCCCGTTCTGGCCGGTATAGAGCAGTATCATCACCAGCATGGTCACCGCGTAATAGTCCATCGCGTCCGGAACCCGTTTCCCGAGGGGAATTTCGCTGACACGGATATCGGCGGGCAGCAAGGCGCTGATATCCCTGCCGTTCATGACTGCCGCCGTTGCCGCCGCGCCGATCTGTTGATAGGAATCGATCACCGACAGGGTCAGCCCGGTCTGCAGGCTCTCGACCGTCGGCCGCCATACCGAGATATCGCCGCCGTCTTCTATGACGGCGGCGCAGATCTCTCCCGCGGCGATCAGCGTCTTTGCGTGTTCCCCGCCGGTAAAGGTTATCGTAAAAAATCTGGCGATTTCCTCTCTTTTCAAAAACAACCCCAGCGGCCCTTCCGGATCGGCGTCCACCGCGATTTTTGCCGGCTCGATTTCGGTGTCCGGCGCGATATACGCGGCGAGGGCGTTGCCGAGGATCAGGATCAGCAGGATCGGAAAGACAATCAGAATCGTGACGCTGACGGGATTGCGCCACAGGTATTTGAACCCGTTATAAAACGTGGCGAAGAAAGCCGTCATGCCCCCTCACCCCCGTTGCTGTCCCGCAGCGTCTTTCCGGTCAGCGCCAGGAAGGCGTCCTCCAGCGTCGGGCGCCGGGCGGTCACCCCCAGAATATCATAGGGCGCGGCGCAGGCGAGAATGCCCGCCAGATTCTGAGAGCCCGCCGTACTGATCACCGTCAGCCCCTGTCCCGCTGTTTCACACCGCAGGACGCCCGGCACTTTTTGGATCGCCTCGGCCAGCGCCGGCGCGGGATCCCTTACCTCCAGCGCCACCGATTCCTCGGTCAGCGCTGTCTGCGCGGCAGTGGTCAGCTCCTCCACGCTGCCGCCGGCGATAACCCGCCCCGCGTCCATGATCAGCACCCGGGAGCAGACCCGCTCAACTTCCTCCATATAATGGGAGGTATAAATAATCGTGGTACCCTGCCGGTTCATCTCCGCCACGAAATCCAGAATGTGGTTGCGGGACTGGGGATCAATGCCGACGGTGGGTTCGTCGAGGATCAGCAGCTCCGGCCGGTGGATGATGGCGCAGCCAATGTTGAGCCGCCGTTTCATGCCGCCGGAAAACTTTTTCGGCGCTTTTTTCGCCACCCCGGTCAGCCCCAGCACCGCCAAAACCCCGTCCACCCGCTCTTTCAAAGCGGCGCTGGTGACGCCATACAGCCGCCCGAAATAGTTCAGATTGTCCCGGGCCGACAGGGTTTCATACAGAGCCAGATCCTGCGGCACAATGCCGATCCGGCGTTTGATATCCGACGCCTGGCCCCGCAGCGGCTGCCCGAACAAGGCGGCTTCGCCGGCGTCGGCAGGGGTCAGTCCGGTCAGCACCCGTATAGCGGTGGTCTTGCCGGCGCCGTTCGGCCCCAGCAGCCCCAGCACCTCGCCCTTGCCCACCGTCATACTCATACCATCCAGCGCAGTATGCGCCCGGTAGCGTTTCACAACATCAATCATCGCCGCCACCGGCGGCGTATTCTGTGTATTCATAATCATTTTCCTTTCCGGATTTCGTGAATATATGATAACCAAAAATATTCATATGAGGGCGCGATTATCCCACGCAGTGGGAACTCAGCGCACCCTCATATTGTTTCATTTATTTGCAATTTTCAATTAAATACATATTTCCCTTCCGCGCTATACAGTACATAGCTCTCTCCGCCGCCGGCATCCTTCAACCCCCGCAGCTCCTCCGCGATCTGGGCGGCGGAATAGCCGTCGGCCTGGATAAACGGGGTCAGCCTCGGCCGGGCAGCGGCGTCGATCAGTTCCACCCGGTCCCTGATCTGCGCATACAACATCCGCACCGCTTGATACGGCTCGGCGGCCGGCGACTCTAATTTTTCGCTGCCGACGGTCAGGGTGCCGCCCAATGTTCCCGGCAGCAGCAGCGGCGAAACCGATCCCGCCCCGAAGGTAACCGGGTTGCCGCCGAATGGATTGGTCCCGTCTCCGATGGCAGCCGGAGCCGGCATCACCAACGATATCGCGTCCCGGTCGGTCGCGGCCGTAAGATCCTTTATAAATTTCGAGAGAACCCCGCTGCGGGACAGGGAGGTCAGCTCGGATTGCCCGTATTCCGCCCGGTAATCGTTGTCCGGGAACTGTACCCCGTCCACCATGATCAGCGAAAAACCCATATCCTGCAATTCCTTCGCCAGCCCGATGATGAACCGGTGGGCGTCCGGTTCATAAGGGTTGAGCCAGCGCCTGCCGCCGTTATCCGGCGCCTTGTCGAACCAGGTCACCCCGTCTATCTTGATCCGGGCGTCGACCAATTCCCCGGCCCCGATATGATCCCGGAAAGCAAATAGCCGCGGGATCAGTTTCAGCCCTTTCTGAGCCAGCTGTTCCGCCGCCGCCTTCAGCTGTTCCGGCGTCAGCGCGCCGGGAGCGGCGGATTTGGCCTGTATCCCCAACTCGGTGGCGGAAATATAGTGCATCTGTCCGCCGGCGTCTTTGGCGTCGAAAATGACCGCGTTATAACCGGCGGCGGCGGCCCGGTCCAACATCTGGCCGTCCAAATCTGCCAGCGCTTCTCCCGGCAGGAAGATCCCTTTGATATCGGCGAAGGTATCGGCGGGCTCCGGTGCCGGCGGTTCGGTGGGCTGAGGCTCGGGCGGTTCGGTGGGGTCGGATGAAGACAGGTCAGCCGTCCGGGACGGCTCACTGCCGGAAGCCCCCCCCAGGTCGATACGCCCGTCATATATCATCCCGTAAAGATATCCGAC
>WRDE01000288.1 GCA_009783605.1 Oscillospiraceae bacterium | reverse complement strand
CTTCCCGCGCGTTTCGCGGCCGGAAGATACGGAGGTAAAAGCCATCATGAATAAAAATAAGAGATCATCACGTATAAAATTCGGTTCGGATTGCGCGGATCTGGATGAATTGCTGAATCATTTTTCCAGCCCCTTACGAAGCCACAGCCGCAGGGTTGCGGTCTGCTCCGCCATCATGGCCGAATATGCCGACAGGTTTTTGCAGCCCTACGGATTGACCGAGATGAATCTGGCCGTGTCGATGCACCTTGGCGGAACCTGTCACGATATAGGGAAATTGGTGCTGCCTTCTCTGGCGTTTGCGGAAGAGGATTATCTGCGGCATCCCGTCTGCGGAGCCGAGCTTCTGGGACAGCATAAGGACAAGCTGTTTATGAATGAAGTGCAGGCTAAAATAGTTTTGGAAATGGTGCGCTGGCATCATGAACAGGCGGACGGCGAAGGATTCCCCGAGGGATTGACAGCGGACGATATTCCGCTGTCTGCGGCCATATGCGCCGTTGCCAATGAGCTGGACTATCTGCTCTACATGGAAAAGGGCGAAGCCGCGGAAGGCGTCTGTATGAAAAATGGTTTGGAATGCGACGATATGCATGATGTTTTCACCGATATCAAAGAACAGGCGGGAAAAAAATTCTGCGAAAAGGCAATCACCTGCTTTGAACAGGCCTGGCTCCGGCTGGCCGAGAAATACACGGAATGGAACCGGATAATTTGATCCCGGCAATATAACCGAAAGCGCCCCTCGAAAATCCGAGAGGCGCTTTTTCTCAGGATGGGCGCGCCGGAAAAGGCGCTGTTATAGTCATTCCACCTAAAAAGCGGCACAATCTTAACGGCCTTTTTTCGTCTGATATCGTTCCCCGCGTGTCGCGGATGTCGCGGATCTGGACGGCAAGGACGGGGTGACCATCACCGACGCGTGGAGCTATGATTTCCGGGGGAATGCGTCTTCCACAGGAAAACGGTCAATCTTCCCTACCAGCTTTTGCAAAATCAGCCGCGCGTCGCTCACCGTCAGCGTGACGCCGTTGTTGACCTGCGCGTACACCATCCGTTCTTCCGGGATCGCGTACTTCCCCACCAAATGCTGCAACAGCAGCCGCGCGTCGGTTATCGTGAGATCGCCGTCGCCGTTGATGTCGCCATATTTTATCTGTTCGGCGGCTCCGGCGATGACAAGGGTAAACTGTTTTTCATCCGACCCGCCCGCGTTGACGGCCTTGACCGTGAAGGTGAATGTCCCCGCCGCCGTCGGTGTGCCCGACAGCACACCCGCCGTTGACAGTGTGATCCCGTCCGGCAGGCTGCCGCTGTCGATGCTCCATGTGACCGGCGTATCGCCTGCCGCCGTGAGTGCGTGGCTGTATATCGTCCCGACCGATCCCGGCGGGACCGTTTCGGCGGTGATCCGCGGCGGGACCGGGCCATCAATTTCAACCAGCCCTGTGACGGCAGCGCGCAGCGCGCCGACCGCCGCGTTCACGTCCGGCTGCTGGTAAACCTTGGTCTGGTCGGCCAGGATTGTTTTGGCGGCTGCCAGCGCGGCCAGGTAGGTGTCAACAGTTTGTTTTTGGTACCCCGCCAAAACCGCCGGCGTGAATCTGCTTTCGTCTCTTTCCACCATCGCGGCAAGCAGCGCCTTATCCACAAGGTAGAGATCGCCCTGCCCGGTTTCGGGGCCGGCATACGGCACTTCAGGTTTTTCGGCGCCCGGATTGGCCGCGTTGATCGAGAACCAGTCGATATTCAGGTAGTTACTTGAGACATACATATACACGTCATGTACCCCGGTGATTCCCGCCGTGACGGGCACCGTGGTTTCCGAATAGGTCTGCCAGCTTGTGGCTCCGGTTACAGATGCCGTCGCGATTGTCGTGGCGTTGCTCACGTTTGTGCCGTCGATCCGCAGCTGTACACCGGCGGTTCCGCCGTCTCCCTTACAGGCGCGAAAGGTGACCGACGACGTCGGTTCGGAGAAATAGACGTTTTTATACAGCCACCAGTCACCGGTGCTGACATCATTCACGGCGGTTCCGCCGGCAATGCTTTCATTCCCGGGTTTTTCCTTGCCGCCGTCCATCCGTACGATTTTTACGTCCCAATCCTCGGCCTCGATCTTGCCGGGTACCACCGTCATCCCCTCGTTATGGCCTTTTATGAGGGTGATCTGGATATACCTGTTTTCCCGCCAGACCTTGAGGATGACCTCGGTTCCGTCGGGGATCGTATTATAAATAAGCAGGAGGCGGGAGGTGTCGGTGACGTCGTAGCCGTTGGATTTGGTGATGATATCGTTTTCTTTAAGACCGACGGATTTGGCGAAGCTGGTCGCGGGAAGGTCGTCGATATATGCGCCGTTATCCCCGATCACAGCGGGCGCTTTGGTGCTTTCGCGTATGGATTCGGTATAGAGGTTATTCACGGTGGCGTCTAAGAAGGACTTGGGATTGTTGCCCTTCCCGTCCACCGGGATGTCATCAAGGATATAGGTCTCACCCGCCTGGGTGGGGAAAGAGATGGTATTTTTATCTTCCACGGTAACGGGTACTTTCTGTCCGGTACTCTGCGTTGTGACAACCGCCCGGGAAAGCCCCGGATACCGCAGGATGCACCGCTCGCCGGAGAGGGATTTGACCGTACCGCTCTCCAGCAGGTTTTCGAGCCACTCCATGCCGACCTCGAAGTTGCCCCGGGCTTTCAGGCCGGTCACGCTGCCGCTTTTCCAGTTAGAGGGGATCGCCGCCATCAAATCGATGGTGCCGCCCTGACTCTGCAGCAGCATCTCGGTCATACCCGCCGTGGCGCCGAAATTGCCGTCGATCTGGAACGGCGGATGGGCGTCCCACAGGTTTTTATAGGTGGATTCCTTGATGATCTGGCTGACCATCAATCCGGCATGGTCGCCGTCCCGCAGCCGCGCCCAGAAGTTGATCTTCCAGCCCTTGCTCCAGCCGGTGCCGCCATCGCCGCGGGTAGTCAATGTGACCTTCATGGCCCGGACGAATTCGTCATCCTGAACGCTCCTGCCGGCGGATACCATGGTGCCGGGGTGCAGCGAATACAGATGGTTCACGTGGCGGTGCAGCTCCCCGCGCCCGCCGGTCACGTCCATCGTGACCTCGTCCTTCCACTCCTGATACTGGCCGTTCAATCCGATCGTCGGCGTCCACAAGCGAGACATGGCGGTTTTGACTTCGCCTATCTCGGAGGAGGGTTTATTCAAAACCTCGCTGGCTTTGATGACATTGTTGAACAGCTCCCATACGATACCCTGATCGGCGGAGCAGCCTAACGAATAGGCGCCGTGTTCCGGCGAGTAGGAGGGATTGACCACTAATTTGCCGTCCCGGGAATCCTCCCACAGGGCGTCCACCCAGAACAGCGCCGCGTCCAGCATGATCCGGTAGTTGGCCTCTAAGAATTCCTTATCCATATTGAAGGCGTAATGCTCCCAAAAATGCTGGAGCATCCAAGCGCCGCCCCCCGGAAAGTAGAAGGCGCCGGAGGTGGCCGGGAGCGCGTAACCCCAGATGTTGTTCTCATGGTAGATGGTCCAGCCGCGCACATCGCCGCCGCCCTGCTTTT
>WRDE01000287.1 GCA_009783605.1 Oscillospiraceae bacterium | reverse complement strand
CTTTTCTCTCTTTTTTTACCTTTTTACTTTTTTTTACTTTTTTCGGTTTCTTTTCAGGTTTTTCCTTCCCGGGCAGCCGGAAAACCGGGATCAGGCCATACCGCAGCCTCAGCGAAAAATCACCGTTCAGCCTGGCGGTAAAAGTCACCGGCACCATCATCAGCAACAGACAAAACCCGATGAGTCCTCCCAAAATATACAGGACGATCACGGCAAATCACCGGCTTCCGTCAGATCGGCGGTATTTTCCCGGTCCGGTTCAGGATTGCGGCGATCCGATTCGGGATCGCGGCGATCCGATTCGGGATCGCCAATTATCTCCTCCAAGGTGGGTTCTTCCATCGGCGTATCGGCGCTGCCCGGGATCGGCGGCAGTTCTTTTAAAGAGGATATCCCGAAACAGCGCAAAAAATCCGGGGTGGTGCCGTAAACCAACGGCCGGCCGGGCAGTTCTAACCGCCCGCGTTCCTCGATCAAGTTTTTTTGCACCAATCCCTGTATCACCGCGCCGCATTCCACGCCGCGCACCTCTTCTATGAAGTTCCGGGTCACCGGCTGGTTATACGCCACCACCGCCAGCACCTCAAAGGCGGCCTGTGACAGCGGGGTGTTGCGCCGTATATCCATTGCCGCGCGTACCTGCGCCGCATAGCCGGTATGGGTGGCGAATTGATAGGTATCGCCCAGTTTTAACAACCGGATACCGCCGCCCCGGGCTTCATATTCGGCGGCCAGATCGATGGCGGCGCAGGTGGCTTCCTCTTCGGTCAATTCCAGCGCCTGAGCGATCTTGGACAGCGGAACCGGCTCGCCGCCGGCGAACAGTATCGCTTCCACCGCCGACCTCACCTCATCCATCCGCACCGGCCTCCTCCATCTTGTCTTCTCCGCGTTCAAATTCGCTGACATACCCCTCGTCGATCGACAGCCCGCCGGCCCCGGCCATCGCCCGGACCGTCAGCCGGTGTTCTTCCCCATCCACCCAAATACGCTTGGCCTTCATCAATTCTAAAAGCGCCAAAAAGGTAGCCACCAACGCGGATTTGCTGTCCGCCTCCACAAATAAGTCCTGATACGGTATCTGCTCCCGCTGCCGCAGCCGGCGCAGTACATAGATGATCCGGGTGGAAACCGAAACCACCTGCCGGGAGACAAGACGGCGGAAAGACTGTACCGGCGGTGGCAGCCGGCGTCTGCCCCGGCCGGCGGCGGCCAGATACGCCCGCTGCAGCTCGGCCGCCCGATGGGTGCGTTTATAGGTATAGTCCGGCTCATAACCGCCGGAACAGCGAACATAGCTCTCGCCGTAACGCCCCTGGGCGGCCAGCTTGGCCGCCATTTCCTGACACAGCTGGTATTCGACCAGCTCGCCGGTCAGCTCGGCCCGCAGCTCGTCCGCCTCCTCGTGTTTGGGCAGCAGCATCGCCGATTTGATATATACCAACCGGGCAGCCATCTCCAAAAATTCGGCGGCGATCTCCATATTGTAGCTGCGCATCTCGCGTATTGTGGCGAGATATTGCGCCAGCAGCTCGGCGATGGGGATATCGCAGATATCTAATTTGTGCTTCTGCACAAGATATAACAGCATGTCCAGCGGTCCCTCGAAGACCGGCAATTTATAGGAAATCGCTTCCAAAAAGGGGTCCTCCCGTTATCTGATATTGAAACCAAATATAGCCATGATACCGTTGACCATCAGTGAAATCGGCTTCTCCAGCGTACCGGTGAAGATCAAGGCGAACAGGGCTATCTGCACCACCAAAAAATACCGGTCGATCCATGCGGTCCAGCGATAAGGCAGAATCGATGAAAATATCCGCGAGCCGTCCAACGGCGGGATCGGGAGCAGATTGAAAACCGCCAGCGTGACATTGATCCGGGCAAAAATCAGTATCAGCACCATATAAACATATATGGTCCTTTCGGAATCGAACCGCAAGTTTACCGGATCGAAAACACCGCCGGAGAACAACAAATACAGCCGGAACAGCCCCACCGACAGGATCGCCATCAGCAGGTTGGACAAAGGTCCGGCAAACGCGGTCAGCGCCATCCCTTTCCGGCGGCTGCGGAAATTATGCGGGTTGACCGGCACCGGTTTGGCATATCCGAACCCGATCAGGAAAATCATCAGCGATCCGATCAGATCCAGATGAGCCATCGGATTCAAAGTCAGCCGCCCATACCCCCGGGGCGTCGGGTCCCCCAATTTGACGGCGGTGAAAGCATGGGCATATTCGTGTACCGGCAGCATCACAAAAATAATCGTCGCATATGCGAAAAAACTGATGAGCACCTGAGTAAACGAATCATAGCCCCCGTTCATCATATTATACAGCATACAGTTAATCTCTCCTTGCAGAATAATCGGTATCAAATTATACCTTATTTCCGGAAAAATTTCAAGGAAAAACGCCGCGAAATAAAAAATTTAAAAATGCTTGCATTTATTCGCGGTATCTGTTACAATATCAAATTGTAAAAATTAGCTTGTTCCCGAAAAGGAGGTATAAGAAGATGGCAAAATGCGATTATTGCGATAAGGCGGTATCCTTCGGTATTCAGGTCTCCCACTCCCACCGCCGGTCCAACCGGACCTGGAAGCCCAATATCAAACGCGTCAAGGCGATTGTTGACTGTTCTCCGAAAAGAGTGAACGCCTGCACCCAGTGCCTGCGCTCCGGCAAGGTAACCCGGGCGGTCTAAAATAATTGACAATTGATAATTGACAATTATTTGCAATCATTAGCCAGAACAGTAAGGGGCGGATTTTATCCGCCCCGGTTCTTTTTATAGCAATATCTCCGCCAGCTCCGTCACATCTTCTACTACGATGTCGGCGCCGGCGGTTTCCAATTCTTTGCGGGGACCGTAGCCGTATAAAACGCCGACTGCGTATATTTGATTGGCTTTGGCTCCATTCATGTCATCCTCCCGGTCGCCGATCATTACCGCTTGGGAAAGGTTTTGGATTGCCAACCGCTCCAGCGCGTAGCCGACCACTTCCGCCTTCTCCCCCCGTGTTCCGTCGAATTCACTGCCCGCGATCAGATCGAAATAGGGCGTTATTTCAAAATGGTCCAATATCCGTTTTGCATAGGGATGGGGCTTGCAGGTCGCCAGCGCAACGGATTTTCCGGCTTCTTTCAATTTCCCCAGCAGCTCCGGGATACCGTCATATATTTTGTTCTCAAAAATACCGGTCTGCCCGAAATATTCCCGGTAATCCGCCACCGCCTGTTCCGCCTGCTCCGCCGAAAAACCGTACCGATTCATAAAAGATCTTCTCAGCGGCGGGCCGATGAAGGGACGCAGCACCGACCGGTCGGGGATGTCGATCCCCTGCCGGGCCAGAGCAAAGGCCACCGCTTTGGTGATCCCCTCCTCCGGATCGGTCAGCGTACCGTCCAAATCAAACAATATATACTGCCAGCTCATACATTTTCTCCGATCTTTTGGATTTGCGCGGCGGTAAACCGGTAGATTTGATCACAAAACTGGCAGGTCATCTCCACCATGCCATCCTCATCCGGCAGCGACAGCAGGTCCTGCCGGGGCAGGGCGGCCAGAATATCTTTGGAGCGTTCG
>WRDE01000286.1 GCA_009783605.1 Oscillospiraceae bacterium | reverse complement strand
ATCTGGTGTCGTTAGTCAGCGCGGTGACGGACGCTGACGCCCAGGCACTGCTGGCGGAATATCGGGAAAAATATCAGATGAACACCGCCGACATAGACAGCGTGCTGTATCAGGCGAAGATAGAGCTGGCGCTGGAGCGGATGCTGGAACAGACCGGCGCCGGCGCGTTCACCACCAATTTCGAGGATCTGCACGGGCTGGAGCAGCTGCCGGGGTTGGCCGTCCAGCGGCTGATGGAAAAGGGCTGCGGCTGCGGCGGCGAGGGGGACTGGAAAACCGCCGCGCTGGTACGGCTGATGAAGGAGATGGCGGCGGGGCTGTCCGGCGGCACCTCGTTTATGGAAGACTACACTTACCATCTCGCCCCCGGCAATGAATATATCCTCGGCGCGCACATGCTGGAGGTCTGCCCATCAGTCGCGGGCGAGACGCCGAAGATCGAGGTGCATCCGCTCGGTATCGGCGGCAAAGCCGCCCCGGCGCGGTTAGTGTTCGACGGCGCGGCGGGCGACGCCGTCTGCGTGTCGCTGGTCGATATGGGCGGCCGGATGCGGATGATCTGCGCCGACGTCGAGGCGGTGACGCCGGTCGCGGCCATGCCGAAGCTGCCGGTGGCGCGGCTGATGTGGAAGCCGCTGCCCGACTTCAAAACCGCCACCGAAGCCTGGATACTGGCCGGCGGCGCGCACCACACCGCCATGAGCTTCGCGCTGAACGCCGGGCATATGCGGGACCTCGCCCGGATCTGGGGGGTGGAATTTGTGCATATCGGTGCGGGGACAACGGTTGCCGCACTGGAGAAGGAGCTGTTTTGGAATGATGGCCTGCGCTCGAGGTTTGATTAAACCGAATAATTGCCGCGGCGCGCAGACCGCGCAAACGCTGCGGTGTTTGCTCCCCAATGGATTCTTATCTATCATTTAATGGGATCATAACAAATTAGAATACAATTAGAGGTTTATCATGCTGGAGCAATTAAAGCAAGATGTTTACCGCGCCAATCTGGCGCTGCGGGACCACGGGTTAGTCGTGCTGACCTGGGGCAACGCCTCGGCCATCGACCGGCAGAGCGGATTGGTGGTGATCAAGCCGTCCGGCGTGGAATATGACGCGATGACGGCGGCGGATATGGCGGTGGTCGGCCTCGACGGCAACACCGTCGAAGGGCGGCTGCGGCCCTCCTCCGACACACCGACCCATCTCGCCCTCTACCGCGCCTTCCCGCAAATAGGCGCGGTCATCCACACCCATTCCCGCTTCGCCACGGTATGGGCGCAGACCGGGCGGGATATGCCCGCTTACGGTACCACCCACGCGGACGGTTTCTACGGCCCCGTCCCCTGCACCCGCCGGCTGACACCAAAAGAAATCGCCGGCGACTATGAAAAAGCCACCGGAGAGGTGATCACCGAGCGGTTCCGGCAAGACGGGCTGGACCCCGCCGCGGTGCCGGCGGCGCTGGTACACGCCCACGGCCCCTTCGTCTGGGGAAAAGACTGCGCCGCCGCCGTGGCGGCTGCGGTAACGCTGGAAGAGGTCGCCTGCATGGCGTGGCACACGGTTATGCTGAACGGCAACATACAGCCGATGCAGCAGGAGTTGTTGGACAGGCACTATTTCCGCAAGCATGGCGACAACTCTTATTACGGACAGAAATAAAGAAAAGAGAGGGCCGCACGAAATGGCCAGAGTATACGGCATCAAAAAAAGATTGGCGCAGCAGGGCATGGACGAAAAGCTGATAAAAGAGATTATCGGGACCGGCAATTTGGTCGATATCATCACCCGGATGGAAGATACGCTTGATGCGGATACGGTACACAGTATGTTAGACTCCTGCGGCTGCGGCGGCGGGAAGGAATATATCAAGCAGTGCGAAAAAACCGGAAAAGAAATCGCCGGCAGAACATTGGAAGCGAAAATAACATATCTCAATACCGATACCGAAAAGCTGCTTCTGAATACTGACGGCACCCTGACCGCAACCCTGTCTTACACAGACAACGGCGAATATCGGTGTCTCTGCTCCGCCGCTGTTAAAAACGGTGTGAAAGTCTCTGACCTCGCGGCCGTTTCTGACGGCCGCGTCATGCCGCTGACCTATTGCTTTTGCTGCGCGGGCTCCATGCGGCGGCATCTACAGTTACAGCTTGGCGCCGCGTTGCGAACAAAAGAAATCATATCGTCCCCCATCAACAGCAAGGGCGAAAAGCCCTGCGCATTTGTATTTGAATTTTATGATAACGACCTATCAGAGGAGAAATTACTATGAACCAAAACGCCATCCAAACCATCACCGGCGGCCGCGCCGTCCTCGGGATTGAGCTCGGCTCCACCCGTATCAAGGCGGTATTGATCGGGGAGGACCACGCCCCGCTCGCTTCCGGCGGCCACGAATGGGAAAACCGGCTGGAAAACGGAGTCTGGACCTATGCGCTGGACGACGTATGGGCCGGATTACAGGCCTGTTACCGGGATCTGGCGGCGGCGGTCCGGGGAAAATACGGCGTGCCGTTGACCCGCCCCGCCGCTATCGGCATCTCGGCGATGATGCACGGCTATCTCGTCTTTGACGCCGCCGATCAGCAATTGGCCCCGTTCCGCACCTGGCGCAACACCATGACCGAACCGGCCGCCGCCGATTTGAGCGCCCGGTTCGGCTTCAACATCCCCCAGCGCTGGTGCGTGGCCCATCTGTATCAGGCGATGCTGAACCGGGAGGACCATGTGCCGGATATCGCGTTCCTCACCACCCTTTCGGGCTATGTCCACTGGCGGCTGACCGGCCAGCGGGTGCTGGGGGTCGGCGACGCGTCGGGGCTGTTCCCCATCGACGGCGACGGGCGCTATGACCCCGCCATGCTGAAAGAATTCGGCGGGCTGGCCGCCGGAATGGGTTATTTGTGGACGCCGGAACAGCTATTCCCGCGGGTGCTGCCCGCCGGGGCCGACGCCGGGCAGCTGACGGCGGCCGGTGCCGCGCTGTTAGACCCATCCGGCACACTCGAGCCGGGCATCCCGCTGGCACCGCCGGAGGGGGACGCCGGGACCGGCATGGTGGCCACCAACAGCGTGGCCGCCCGCACCGGCAATATCTCGGCCGGCACCTCGATCTTTACGATGGCGGTGCTGGAGCGGCCGCTCTCGCGGATGTATACCGAGGTGGCATTAGTGACCACCCCGGCCGGCAAACCGGTAGCGATGGTGCACGGCAACAACTGCTGTTCGGATATCGACGCCTGGGCCAGGCTGCTCCGGGAGGCGGCCGCCGCACTCGGGGCGGATGTCAGCCGGATACAAGTGCTGGAGGCGCTGTACGGCGCGGCGTTAGAGGGGGATCCCGGCTGCGGCGGGCTGACGTCGTATAATTTCCTGTCCGGCGAACCGGCTATCGGCCTCGCCGCCGGCCGGCCGCTGTTTGTCCGGCTGCCGGACGCGCCCTTCACCTTCGCCGATTTCGCCCGGACCCACATCTATTCCGCGATGGCGGTGCTGAAGATCGGGATGGAGCTGCTGTTAGACCGCGAACAGGTCGGGCTCGACCGGATCACCGGCCACGGCGGTTTCTTCAAGGCGAAGGGCACCGGCCAGAAGCTGAT
>WRDE01000285.1 GCA_009783605.1 Oscillospiraceae bacterium | reverse complement strand
TCATTAGAGTTCCAACGGTACGAGGAAGCGCTGGCCAATGTGGCCCAGAAGGTGATTGAGGAGTATAAGTCTGACGACGACGATTAAGACTAACCCATACACAAACGCCGCTCATATAGCGGATATAAAAATCAGTTGATATGGCGGCGTTTGTCGCACCGCCGCATATAGGCGGAATTTAACACATTGACTGCGGAAACGGAAAATGGCGCAGTTTTGGCTGCGCCATTCCGTATAGAAAAGGAAAGAAATTATATGAACATATCTAACTGCGGTATTGATTGTGACGGATGCAGATTCAAATCCGAACGAAATTGTCCGGGGTGTCATGCCCTTGAGGGAAAACCTTTTTGGGGTAACTGTGCGCTGTATCTCTGCGCGGCAGAAAAGAAACTTCCCCATTGCGGCAAATGTCCGGAATTTCCGTGTGAAAAGTTGATGGATGCACATAAGGCTGAAAATCCTGAAGGAAACGGCATTGAAATTGAAAATCTGAAAATGTTATAGACATTTCGCTCAACAATTCAACACCCCAATATTGTAATATAACAGGGCAATAAAATGATAGATTTTTTTATTTAAAAATATATAATACTACTGTTGCGACGAACCCGTAGGGGCGGGCCTTGTGTCCGCCCGCGGTAGGGTTTAGTTGGCAGAACGGGCGGACACAAGGCCCGCCCCTACTTCTATAGCATTAATAATCACAAAGGAGGAACCGTTTATGCGAAAACATTGGTTAATGGGCTTACTAAGTATCGGAGGGGTGATGGCGGTTATGCTGAGTATCCTGACAGCCGGCGTCGCGCCGGTATCGCTGGCGGCGGAGGATGACGTCCCGCTGCCGCTGCGGACATGGTACAAATCTCCCGCCAAGGTGTGGGAGAGCGAAGCGCTGCCGATCGGCAACGGGTTTATCGGCGGCATGATCTTTGGCGGTGTCGAAAACGAGCGGGTGCAGTTGAATGAGCACACCCTCTGGTCCGGCGGTCCCGGCATGGGGACGGCTTACCGGCCGGTCAACAGCAAATCCGAGGACGCCAAGCGGTCGCTGAACGAGCTGCGGCAGGTGCTGCAGGATCTGGCCACCGATTTCACCGCCACCAAGTCGGCAAAAAAAAATGAAAACGGCACCATCACGGCTTTCGACTACAGCTACGGCACCCAGGCGACCAAGATCCGGAACCTGCTGACGCCGCTGTACCATGACCGCTCCCAATACGGCAGTTACCAGACGCTGGGCAACCTGCTGATCACCGACCCGGCTTTTGTCCGACCCACCTTGAAGACCGCCACCAGCACCCATGAGCCGACCCAGCAGCACGAGGTCGCCATGAACCTGTTTGACGGTAGCACCGGCACCAAATGGTTTGCCGGCAACGCCGGCAAAAACGGCGTATGGCCGGTGACGGTGACCTGGGAATATTCGACACCCTTCACCATGTCTTCCTATTTACTGTACACCGGCGGCGACGCGCCGGGGCGGGATCCGAAAAATTGGGTGTTATACGGCTCTAACGACAATTGGGCCACCTCAATAGTGGTAGACGAACGGGTCAATCAATCGCTTCCCGATCAGCGGGAACGGTCCCAGCGGTTTACATTGAGCGCGGAGGTCAGCTTTACCCATTGGAAGATGGTCATTTCCAGTACCAAAAACAACGAAATGCCCCAGCTCTCGGAAATTGAGCTGGAGCTCAAGCTGCCGGCCGCGGCGGCGTATACCGGGTATGAGCGCGGATTGGATTTAGATAATGCGGTATCGTGGGTGAAATATACCCAGAACGAGATCACTTATGAACGGGAATATTTCATCAGCAACCCCGGCAACGTGATGGCGGTCCGGCTGACCGCCGATAAAGCCGGCAGTATCACCAAGCAGTTTGACATCACCTCCGAGCAGCGCAACAAAACCGTCACCGTCGAGGGCGACACCATCACCATGACCGGCCAGCCGTCCGGCCACACGGTGAACGGGCTGCATTTCGCCGCCCAGCTAAAGGTGGTGCCCGACGGCGGCGAGATAGAGATATCCGAGAGCGGCATCCGGGTAACCGGCGCCGATGAGGTAATCCTCTATTTCAGCGCGGGGACGAATTATATCCAATGCGACGACGGAACCAACAACTTCTTCTCCAAAACCATGCCGTTAGACGGCGCAGCCGACCGGGTGGAAGACGCGGCGGAAAAGGGCTATGACGCGGTCAGATCCGATCATCTCGCCGACTACCGCGAACTGTTCGGCCGGGTAAAAATGGATCTGGGCGGCACACTGCCCGCCCGCCCCACCAACGAGGTGCTGTCGGGATACAGCCGCAGTAACCCCGCGTCCGAGGACCGGTATCTGGAGGTGCTATATTACCAATTTGGGCGGTATCTGCTGATCGCCTCCTCCCGCCCGGGCGGCGTACCCGCGAATCTGCAGGGGATCTGGGCCGAAGGTCTGGCGCCGCCGTGGAACGCGGACTATCACGCCAACATCAATGTGCAGATGAACTATTGGCTGTCGGAATCGGGCAACCTGAGTGAATGCCATATCCCGATGATTGATTACGTTGCCGCCGCCGTGGCGGGGGGCGAGGCTTTCGCAAAATACTATTATGCCCGGCAGGACGGCGGCGATGTCCGCGGCTGGGCGGCCTGCGTGGGCGGTACCCTCTGGGATCAGGCCACCACCAACGACAGCGAGATCGGATTTGTGCCCACCTGCGGCGCCTGGATGGCGCTGGATATCTGGGAGCACTACCTGTTCAATATGGATAAGGCCTTCCTGGCGGAAAAATATGACGTGCTGCTGGGCGCCGCGCTGTTCTGGGTGGACAACCTCTGGACCGACGAGCGCGACGGCAAATTGGTGGTCAACCCCTCCTATTCGCCTGAAAATGATTTTGCCAATAATCAGGCGCTTTCGCTCGGTACGGCGTATGATCAGGCAATCGTCTGGGAAATCTTTGAAACTGTAAAACTGGCCAGCGCCGTGTTAGAGATAGATTCCACTGAACTCGCCGAGGTTATCGCGGCACAGGATAATCTTTCGACACCGCTGCAGATTGGGCTGGGCGGCCAGATTTTGGAATGGAAGGACGAGCTTGCCAGGGATCTGCGGGGTTCTGACGGGCACCGGCATGTGAGCCAACTGTTCGGGCTGCACCCCGGCACTATGGTCACTCCGGGACGCAGTGCGGAAGACGACAAATACGCCGCGGCAATGCGGGTGGCGCTGGAGAAACGCGGCGACGGCGGTACCGGTTGGAGCAAAGCGTGGAAGATCAACTTCTGGGCGCGGCTCAAGGACGGCAACCGCGCCGGCAAGCTTCTCAAGGAGCTGTTGGGCAACACCTCCGGCACCACCACCTTCCCCAACCTCTTCGACTCCCACCCGCCGTTCCAGATCGACGGCAATTTCGGCGCGGCCAACGGGATGAACGAAATGCTGCTGCAGAGCCATGCCGGCTATGTAGAGCTACTGCCGGCGCTCCCGACCAACTGGAATAACGGCAGCGCAGACGGACTCCGCGCCCGGGGAGATTTCGATGTCGATATGCGCTGGGCGGCGGGAAAGCTGTATACCTTAAAAATAACCTCCGGTTCCGGAGAAACCTG
>WRDE01000284.1 GCA_009783605.1 Oscillospiraceae bacterium | reverse complement strand
TCCGGTCAAGCTCTTTGAATATCTCAGCTTCGGGCTGCCGGTCGTCTCGATTGACTGCAAAGAGATATCCGCCATCATTCACAAATACGGCTTCGGCATTACCGCCGATAATACGCCGGAGGCGTTTGCCGCGGCGGTGAAAAAAACGCTGGAGCCGGAAACGCAAAGGATCTGCGCCGCCAATGCCGCGAAAGCGCTGCTCGGCGAAAATTTATGGATACACCGCGCGCAGACAGTACAGCAAGACCTGATGACTATATAGTCATTCCACCTAAAAATCACCACAGTCTTAACGGTCTTTTTCCGTCTGACTGCGTTATCCTCCTTGCCGGGCGAAAGCCCGCCTGCGTCGTCTGCCTTGTCAGACGAAAAAATCCTCGTTAAGCCTGTGCCGCTTTTTAGGTGGAATGACTATAAAAAAGGATGGAATCACTTGAAAAACAATGTCGGCCGCGACGCCGTGAAGCTGACAGTCGCCAAGATCATCACGCTGGGGATCGGGATGGCCGCGACCAAAATGCTGTCCGAATTCCGTTCGGTGGAGGAATACGGGACGTTTTCCGCGATCAGTACGGCGGTCAATCTGGCGGTCGCTTTTTTCATGCTGGGGCTGCCGGGCAGTATCAATTATTTTTTGGCCCGGGCGGAGAATAAGGACGAACAAAAGCATTTTCTCTCCAACTATTATAGTCTCAGCACCCTGATCTCGCTGATCCTGGGCGTCGGGATGTTCGCGGCCGCGCCGCTGATCGCGCAATGGTATGAAAATGACGGTGTGCGGACGCTGGCCTTTGTTTTTACGATGCTGCCCTGGGTCAACATCACCTTCGGCGGTTTTGACAATGTATTGGTAGTCAAACAGCGGTCCACCCTGCTGATGATTTATAAGGTCCTGTTCAGCGCCGCTCTGCTGCTGACCATTGCCGTCGCCCAGTGGCTGGGGTTGTCCTTCCAGTTCTATATGTTTCTCTATCTGGCGGTCCAGGCAATTTTTGCGGCGGCTATTTATGTCATTGTGGCGCGGATCTCGGGCGGGCTGCGGTTTTCGTTGGATAAGACGCTGTTGAAAAAGATATTTGTCTTTTCGATCCCCCTCGGGCTGGCTACGGTGGTGGGGACGCTGAGTCTGGAGTTGGGCAAGCTGATGATCGGCCGGATGATGGGCAGCGAAGCGCTGGGGCAGTATACCAACGCCGGCAAGGAGCTGCCGATCACCTTTGTCACGGTATCCATGACGGCGGTGTTGATGCCGCAGATCGTCCGGCGGGTGAAGAGGAATAACTATCAGGACGCCGCCGATCTCTGGGGGGATCCCACGGTTATCAGCTATTATGTCATCAGCTTTTTTGTAGCCGCCTGCATTGTGGCGGCGCCGCAGTTCATCACCTTTCTGTATGCGGAAAAATATCTGCCGGGCATCACGGTGTTCCGCATATATAATTTAGTGCTGCTGCTGAGGGCGACCTATTGCGGTATGATCCTCAATGCGATCGGAAAGACTAAATTTATCATGTACAGCTCGATCGCCTCGCTGGCGCTGAACGCGATATTTAACTATCTGTGCTATCAATGGCTGGGGTTTATCGGGCCGGCGGTCGCCACCATCATCAGCATCCTTGTTATGCAGTACATGCAGCTGCTGGCCACCAGTAAAAACATAGGGATCCCGCTCCGGCGGCTGATGCCTTGGGGGAAGCTGGCGCAGATCACCGCGGTCAACGCCGCGCTTGGCGCCGCCGCTTACGGCGTGTTTGAAATATTCAAGATCGGGACCGATACCAAGGGGCTGCTGACGGCGGCCGGCGTCGGGATCGTCTGGTTTGGTTTATACACCTTGATTATCTATAAGCCGTTCCGGCAGAGATGGTCGCGGATGAATAATACGAATTCCGGTAACAGTGAAGAAGGAGAACTATCATGAAACAGACTCTTTTGCAAAAAATCGCCGCCCGGGAGATCAACGTCGGCGTGGTCGGCCTCGGGTATGTCGGGCTGCCGCTGGCGGTGGAGAAGGCCAAAGCCGGCTTTTGCACCGTCGGCTTTGACGTACAGCCTGAGAAGGTGAATATGGTCAACGCCGGCAAAAACTATATCGGCGACGTGGTGGACGAGGATCTGGCGGCATTGGCGCAGGCCGGGACATTGTCGGCCACCACCGATTTCTCGCTGATCGGCGGCGCCGATTTTATCGCCATCTGCGTGCCGACGCCGTTGGACGCTTACCAGCAGCCGGATATCTCCTATGTCCGCGCCTCCTCCGAAGAGATCGCGAAGCATCTGAAAAAGGGCGCGATGGTGGTATTGGAATCCACCACCTATCCCGGCACCACCGAAGAATTGGTGAAACCGATCTTGGAAAAAGGGTCGGGACTCCGCTGCGGAACGGATTTTTATCTGGGCTTTTCGCCCGAGCGGGTGGACCCCGGCAACCTGATCTACAAGACCAAAAACACCCCGAAGGTGGTCGGCGCTATCGGGGAGGACGCCACCGAGGTGATCGCCGCCATGTACCGGGCGGTATTGGAGGGGGACGTCCATACCGTCTCGACCCCGGCTGTCGCCGAGATGGAAAAAATCCTCGAGAACACCTACCGCAACGTCAACATCGGATTGGTCAACGAGCTGGCGATGCTGTGCAACCGGATGAATATCAACCTCTGGGAGGTCATCGACGCCGCCAAAACCAAGCCCTACGGCTTCCAGGCATTCTATCCCGGCCCGGGTCTGGGCGGCCACTGCATCCCGCTGGATCCCTATTACCTCTCCTGGAAGGCCCGGGAATTCGGCTTCCATACCTCGATGATCGAGGCGTCGATGATGGTCAACGACCGGATGCCGGAATACTGCGTTGAGCGGGCGGGCAAAATTCTCAACCGCGATAAAAAAGCCCTCAACGGCGCCCGGATATTGGTGCTGGGGGTGGCGTATAAACAGGATATCGACGACTACCGGGAATCCCCTGCCCTGCGGGTGATCGAAATCTTAAAACGAGAACAGGCCGAGGTCATCTACTACGACCCGTGGGTGGCGCAGTTCCGTGAACACGGGCAGATTATGAAGAGCGAGCCGGCGCTGACGCCGGAACTGCTGGAATCGGCGGATCTGGTCATGGTCACCGCCGCCCACACCAATGTGGATTATCAATTGGTGCAAAAACACGCGAAAACGGTGTTCGACACCAAAAACGCGATGAAAGCGGTCAAAAACCGGGAAAATATTGAGGTGCTTTGAGGATGGGGAAGATGAATATATCAACCGTGACCATTGTCGGCGCCAACGGAGCGATGGGACGCAATATCGCCGGAATCTTCGCGTCCTTCGGCAATGCCAGGGTGTATCTTGTGAGCCGGGAGATCGAAAAATCCCGGCAGGCGATCGGCGGGGCCGGCAGGTCGGTGCGGGCAGAAACGGTGACCGCCCGCATGATCCCGGCGGATTATGCCATGCTGGAAAACTGCGTGCGGGAATCGGACTTAATTTTTGAAAGCGTCCGGGAGGACATGCAGACCAAGACGGAGGTCACCGGCAAAATCGCCGCATATGCGCGGGATGACGCGATCTGCTGCACCGGAACCTCCGGTCTGTCGGTCACCGCGCTGGCCGAATGCTTTCCC
>WRDE01000283.1 GCA_009783605.1 Oscillospiraceae bacterium | reverse complement strand
TTTTTCCTCAAAAGCCCGCAATAAAATCTCGTTCACGCCAATAAGCGAGAGCATCAATTCCCGTTCGGTGTTTCCGGACGGCGGCAATATCGGCCCGGACGGCAAGCCGCGTTCTTCCGCTTTGGACAGGACCGACGCCAGCCGGACGGCGGAATATTGCAGATACGGCCCGGTTTTTCCCTCCGACGCCAGAAAGCGTCCCATATCAAAAACAACATCCTTGGTGCGGTGGTTGACCATATCCCCGACTTTCAGGGCCGCCACACCAACCGTTTGCGCGACCTCCTCCCGCATCTGTCCGTCGTCCGATACCGCGCCTTCTTTTGCCTTTTCGAGCGCCGCGTTGGTGACCATTTCGATCAGATCAGACATGCGCATGACCCCGCCTTCGCGGGTTTTGAAAGGTTTCCCGTCCTTCCCTTTCATGGTCCCGAACCAGACATGGGTGCAAACGGTATCGCCGGTGATCCCGGCCAGAGCGGCACAGCGGAACAGCTGCTTAAAATGGAACGACTGGCGCTCGTCGACCACATACCAGATCTCGTCCGGGTCCCAATCCCGCTTACGCTGCCAGAGGGTGCCCAGATCGGTGGTGCCGTAGATGTCGCCGCCATTGGATTTGGTCACCAGCATCGGCGGCATCGGCTCCCGGTCATCCGGCAGCGCCACGTCCACCACCAACGCCCCGTCGGATTCCCGCAGCAGCCCGCGCTCCCGCAACCGTTCCATCACCAACGGAATAAACTCGTCGGCGTCGCTTTCACTTAACCAATAATCAAAATGCACCCCGAGGATATCGTAATTTTTTTTCAGATCCGCCATCGATACGTTCCAGATCTGCTTCCAGAGCGCGATATATCCCGCCCGGCGGTTTTGCAGCTCCACCGTCGCGGCGGCGGCCCGGGCGGCAAAATCCGGATCGGTTTTGGACTTGGCCGAAGCCGCCGGATAGATCTCATTCAATTCGTCCACCGACACCGGCGGTTCAACCGGATAGTCGCCGGTATACGCCGCGTCAAAATAGACCAGCTCCGGCCGGCGCTGCTGAAGCCCGGTGATAACCAACCCCATCTGCAGGCCCCAGTCGCCGAAATGCGCGTCGCCGATGACGTTGTGGCCCAAAAACCGCGCGATACGGCAGAGGGAGTCGCCGATAATGGCGGTCCGCAGATGACCGATGTGCAGCGGTTTGGCGACATTCGGGCCGCCGTAATCCACCACAATGGTCTTGCGCTCCATCAGCGGCAACAGCAGCCGCGGATCCGCCGCCATGCTGGTCAGATATCCGACCAGCAGTTCGTCGCTGATATCCATGTTGATAAACCCCGGCGGTACCGCCGCGACGGAAGAAAAAATATCCGTATCCCGCAGTCGTTCCGCCACCTCGCCGGCAATCGCCATCGGCGGTTTTTTCAAGATTTTAGCGGCCGTCATCGCGCCGTTGCACTGGAACTGGCACAGGTCCGGTCGGTTGGAACCGGAAACCGCGCCGTATTCCGGCGGATAGCCGCAGGCCGCGAACGCCTCCGAAACCAAGGCTGTGAGCTGTTCTTTTATCGTCATAAATCTTCTTCCTCTTCAACCGAAGTTTGTATGATTTCCCTCAAGATTTCCACCCCTTCGCGGGTTACCGCCGAAAAGGGGATGATCCGCAGTCCCTCATATACATGTAAATCCGCCTGCAATGCCGCCAACCGGCCGGCATATTCGGATTTGTTGAGTTTATCGGATTTGGTCAGCGCCACCACAAACGGGGTTTCCCGTTCGGCCAGATAATCCAGCATCAGCCAATCGTCCGCCGACGGCGGATGCCGCATATCCACCAACTGCACCGTCAGCCGCATATCCCGTTCGGCGTCAAAATACCCCTGCACCAGCGACTGCCACCGCTTTTTTTCGGATTCCGACACCCGGGCATATCCATAACCGGGAAGATCTACAAAGCGCACGGCATTTAACCGATAAAAGTTGATGGTGGCGGTTTTCCCGGGGGTTCCGCTGGTCCGCGCCAGGTTTTTGCGCCCGAGCAGCGCATTGATCAAAGAGGATTTCCCGACATTGGAGCGGCCGGAAAAGACCACCTCCGGCAGCGAGGATTCCGGCAGCTGCGCGGATAATCCGGCGGACATTTCAAAAACGGCTGATTGAAAATTCATAGATCGCTCTCTTTATAAATAATGACTAATATTGTTGCCTATCTTTACTGCAATCGCTTCCTCATAACTATACATCTATCCTGCTCTGTCACTTTTTGAAATCCTATTTTTTCATAGAGCTGGATCGGGCCGGTAAAATCCCATTCATATCGTTCGCCGCGTTTGCGGGGAAAACCTTCGACGGCCATATACCCTTCGACTGCCGCGTCGTCTACAACCCGCTGTAAAAGAGCGGTCGCAACGCCTTTTCCGCGAAATTCCGGAGCAATTTCAAAACACGCGACCACCTTTTCCCGCTTTTCAACGGGAGCGTAAAAACGCGCGCCGTTGCCTGATTCAACGGGAAAATTCGCCTTATCGTTTGTGTTGCACCACCCGATTGAGATACCATCAACAAAGGCCAGATATCCTCTTAATGCCCCGGATTCAATCTGCTGTTCGGCAATTTTGCGCAGAACACGCATAAAACCGCTTGAACCGCCGCCATACGCCTCTACCTGATCAAATTCCTTTTTCTCCTGCTCTTTTGTCATCTGAAAACGGGTGCAATAACACGGTCCTTCCGGCGAATTGTCTGTGAACGCGCGGTTATCAAAGAAGTCAAAAAAATCATCGGCAAATTCGGGTACTAATTTATGAATTTCGATCTTCACATAATACCTCCGCAAATATAATTTTATATCGCCGCGCCGATAAATCTGTTGGCTGTCGTCAGCACAAAGGCGTCGCGAACGCCTCCTTGATCACCGCGTCCAGATGATCCGCCGGGATAAACCGGATATGATCCCGGACCACCTTGTCCACTTCGGCCAGATCCGGCTCATTTTCCCGCGGAATGATGACGGTTTTCATCTTATGGGTATAGGCCGCCATAGATTTTTCCCGCAGGCCGCCGATCGGCAGCACCCGCCCCCGCAGGCTGATCTCGCCGGTCATCGCTACCTCATGTTTGACCGGTACACCGGTTAAAGCCGACAGGATGGCGGTGGCGATGGTGACGCCGGCCGACGGGCCGTCCTTCGGGACCGCGCCCTCCGGCACATGGATATGGATATCCTTTGTCTTATAAAAATCCGTGTCCAACTGCCATTGGGCCGCCCGGGAACGCACATAGCTGATAGCTGTCCGCGCCGATTCCTTCATCACGTCGCCCAGCGATCCGGTCAGTTCGATCTTGCCGGTCCCGTTGAGGACGGCCACCTCCACCGGCATTGTCTCGCCGCCGACCGAGGTCCAGGCCAACCCGTTGACCACACCGATTTCATCACATTTGCTGTCGGCTTCCGGTTTATATTTGACCGGCCCGAGCAGCTGCTCCAGATCGGCCGCATCGACACATTTGGTTTCGCCGCAGACGATGGCTTTGGCCGCTTTGCGGCATATCTCCGCAATCCGCTGTTCCAATTTGCGGACGCCGGCCTCCCGGGTGTATCCGCTGATCAGCCGCCGCAGGGTATTT
>WRDE01000282.1 GCA_009783605.1 Oscillospiraceae bacterium | reverse complement strand
GAGCTGGTGAAGATTGACCCGAAGGCCATCGGCGTCGGGCAGTATCAGCACGATATGCCGCCGGCGCGGTTGTCGGAGGCGCTGGACGGGGTGGTGGAGGCCTGCGTCAACACGGTGGGGGTGGACCTCAACACCGCGTCGGCGCCGCTGCTGGCCCGGGTGGCCGGCATCAATACCGGGGTGGCCAAATCAATTGTCGCCTACCGGACCGAAAACGGTATATTCACCGCCCGGACCCAGCTGAAGAAGGTGCCGAAATTGGGCGCCAAGGCGTTTGAGCAGGCGGCCGGCTTTTTGCGGATTCCTGAGAGCAAGAATCTGTTGGACAACACCGCTGTCCATCCCGAGAGCTATCCGGCGGCCAAGCAGTTGCTGGAACTGTGCGGCGGCAAACCGGCAGCGCTGGAAGAAACCGTTTCGGTGCACGGTACCTCGGCGCTGGCGGCGCAGTTAGGGGTCGGCGAGCCGACATTAAAGGATATCGTGGACGAGCTGCGGCGACCCGGGCGGGACCCGCGGGACGAGCTGCCGCCGCCGCTGCTGCGGCATGACGTGATGGGGATGGAGGATCTCAAGGCCGGCATGGAGATGACTGGTACCGTCCGCAACGTCATTGATTTCGGCGTATTCGTGGATATCGGCGTCCACCAGGACGGATTGGTGCATATCAGCCAGATCACCAACCGGTTCATCAAGCACCCGTCGGAAATTGTCAAGGTGGGAGACGTGGTGACGGTATGGGTACTGTCGGTGGATATGGGCAAGAAGAAAATTTCGCTGACAATGAAGAACCCGGAGATTGCGAAGGGTTGACTATAGAAACAACCGCGGGGCAGACAGTATGTCTGCCCCGCGGTTGTTTTCGTGTTATAGTCAAATTGCTCTAATCCTTCCGGGGAAATTCCGTGATTTTTTGGACCAGCATCTGCAGGATCAGCCTTGCGTCGGTGATATCCACTTTTCCGTTGCCGTCCACATCGGCGGCTTGCAGCGGCAGTCCGGTCAGGGTGATTTTTTCGACTAAATGCTGCAGCACCATCCGGGCGTCGTTGATATTGAGGGTGCCGGTCCCGGAGACATTGCCGGGAACGAAGCGGTAAACCGGAAAATGCCGGGTGGTCCGCAGCAGTTCGATGGCGTCGTGGAGGCCGTAATCGCCCGCCAGAATGCCCGCGGCATACCCATTATACCGGTCGACCGAATCGGCAGCGAAGGTGACCGGCGGCGCCGGAAGATTCAAGAGGGTATTGAGATAGCCGGTCAATTGCTCCTGCGACATCTCCGCCAGCGGCCAGATCCGGTCCCGTTCGGTTGCTTTCGACACCGCCAATAATTCGCCGTAGCCGTCGTCAAATACCGCCTGCACGTATTGTCCCGTGCCGAACCCGCCGATATCGGCGTCGAACAGCTTGGTTTCCAGCCCGGTCAAGGTAAAATTCGGTATTTGGGTTATTTTTACCGGTATGCCGTCTCGATAAACAAAAATGTTCAGCGTACCTTTGACCGGATCCGAACCGTGGTTGACGATAAACCCATACGCCTTGTTGTCATGGGTCAGCAGCCGCCGGATCTCGGCCGGATACGGCGACGCGATGCCGACGGCATAGGCATTTTGGGATTCCTTGCCGTCATGATACAGGGTTTTGAGCGCGATCCGGTAGTATTCGCCGTTGGTCAGCCCGGTCAGCTCATACGGCATCAGCACGTCGGGATAGGTTTTGGAATACGCGCCGTTCACGCTCTCCACCGTCAGCGTATAGCCTTTGATATTGGCCGAAACGCCGGCCGGCACGCTCCAATCCACCGTGATTTTGCCGTCGCCCGGCGTGGTGCGGATATTGACCGGGCCGGGGATCACCACCGCCTGCCCGTTCATGATCTTGGTCACATCTTCGCCGGTGACGCCGAAATTGAACAGCCTTATCTCGCTGACCCGCCCGCGGAAATAGTTCGCCCAGCCGCCGCCGTTCAGCTCCATGTCGTCGGTGACCCCGATATGCAGGTCGGAGGTGTTGGTCCCGACCGGCCCGTCAAACCGGTTGGCCGCCGAGTCGGCGGAGACCAGCGTGCCGTCGCGGTAGATCCGGACGATCCCGTCGCCGCCCGCGCTCTGGCTCTGCCAGCTGAACGCCAGATGCACCCAGGTATTCTGCGGTATCGACGAGGCCGCCGCTACGGTTTTCTTGACTGTCTGCCCGCTGCCGTTTTTAGCGGTTTGCAGCTCCACCTGCGGCACCCCCTGCGGCGACAGCAGGAAGCAGTATCCGGGGTTGTTGTTGGCGTTGCCGCTCTTGTTGATCATGAAATACCAGTAATCCGTATTGTCCTTCTGCCAGTTCACCCAGAGTGAGCCGGTGACGCCGGTGGTCATATCCAATGAGGGGGCGTGGGGCACCGACATATACCCGCCGCTGCCGTCTAACGACAGCGCCGCGCCGGCGCCGCCCGGACGGGGATCGCCGAAGGCCGCGCCGCCCTTGAAAAAGCCGGTATTGGCGTAGCCGGAGGTATCCCACGCCATCGTGGTGATGTTGCCGTCCTCGAATTTCCATTCCCCCACCATCGACTGCCCGGCCGCGTTGTCCGGGACCGCCGACGGCGCCGGCGCCGGCCGGGGGATCAGGTTGGTGTCTAACTCCGGCAGCGGCAGCGTCCAGTCCGGATCAAACACGACGGTCTGGGCCGCACCGGTATACGCGACCGATTTCTGGAAGGCTTTGGCCGGATCGAGGCCGGTGCCGTAGCCCGGCTGGACGAATACGATATTGAAGGTGCGATTCTGGAGCATCCCGTCAAAGCTGCCGGTCCGGGCGCCGATGGTCAGCGTTTTGGCCGCCTGATTCCAGCTGAACGGGATGACCGAAAACCTGTCGTCTTCGTAGTTGTAGCTGTTGCCCTCGTCCTCATAGAGCTTAAAAGAGCCATTGGCGCCCATGTAGACCCGGATCTCCAGCGGATCGCTCTTTTCGTTGGCATATTGCTGGTGCGGCCCCATTGGCAGTACCGAACCGGCCCGGACAAAGACCGGTATCTTGGAGAGCGGCGCGTCGGCCATCACCGTCTCGCCGAAGCTGTCGGTCACCTCGCCGGTCCAGAAGTCGATCCATTGGCCCTCGGGGAGATAGACGTTGCGCTCCTGCGCCCCCTGGGTGGTGACCGGCGCCACCATCATGGCCGGGCCGAACATGTACTGGTCGGTGATATGCATAACGCTGTTGTCGCCGGGGAAATCGAAAACCAGCGGCCGGATCATGGTGTAATCGTCCTGGGTGACCTGTCCCGCCAGCGCGTAGATGTAGGGGATCAGCCGTTCGCGGAGTTTGATATAGTCGATGATAATATCCTGTTCATTCGCCGGGAACCGCCAGGGCTCCCGGTTGTTGGTGTTGCCGTGTACCCGCATGATGGAGGAGAAGGCCGAGAATTGCAGCCACCGCACGAACAGCTCGTTATAGCTGGGCAGCGCGGCGCCGTAGTTGGTCGGCCAATAGCCGCCGGTGTCGGTGGAGAAGTAGGGCAGCCCGGCCGCCGAATAGTTGATCAGCCCCGGGATCTCGCTCTTGAAAATCTGCCAGTTGGCGAAGATATCGCCGGACCAGGACTGGATGCCGTGCCGCTGGCCGCCGGCGGTGGCGTT
>WRDE01000281.1 GCA_009783605.1 Oscillospiraceae bacterium | reverse complement strand
TCATTAAAAATCTCGACAAAGAGTCCGGCGGGCATATACCGGTCGATATCCTGAATAACCAGTTCCCCCTCCTCGCCGACATCGCAGGAATGGTTGTTTTCGTCAATGATATCTATATTATATAATGGAGAGGGTTTGCCCATCGAACCGGGGCGGGGGGGGAAGCCGTCGAAATTGGCGAGCAGCACCGGGGATTCGCTCTGCCCGAAACCTTCGCAGAGTTCAAGTCCCGTCAATTCCTTCCAACGGTTATACACCTCGGGGTTCAACGGCTCGCCGGCGGTGGAGCAGTGCTTGATAAAAGACAGGTCATATTTCCGCAGATCCTCCTGGATCATAAAACGGAACATGGTCGGCGGGGCACAGAAGGTTGCCGGTTTATATTGGCTCATCTTATCCAACAGGTTCCGCGGCACAAATTTATCCATGTCATAAGCGAAGATGACCGCTCCGCAGATCCATTGGCCGTAGATCTTGCCCCAGCCGAACTTGGCCCAGCCGGAATCCGATACGGTCAGGTGCAGCTCGTTGTCGATGACCCGCTGCCAATATTTGGCGGTGATGATGTGACCCAGCGGATAGGTGTGGTTATGGGCGACCATCTTGGGCATACCGGTGGTGCCGCTGGTAAAATAGGTGAGGAAAATTTCATGATTTTGGGTGGCGGCATCGCCGGCCGGGCGGTCGAACACCTCGGGAAACGCTGCGATCTCCCGGTCGAATTCCAACCAGCCTGCTTTGCCGTCGCCGACAATGATTGTATGCTCCACGGTGGGGGAGCCGGACAGCGCCTGCTCAATCTGGTCGATCACATAGATATCCGACATGGCGATAATCGCCGTTATCCCGGCGGCGTTGTTGCGGTATTGGATATCTTTAGCAGTGAGTTGGGCGGACGCGGGGATCAATATTGCGCCGATTTTATGTAACGCCACCGCGCAGATCCAATATTGCCAGCGCCGGCCGAGAAACAGGATCACCCGGTCGCCTTTTTGAATTCCGAGGCTGACAAAAAAGTTCGCCGCCCGGTTACTCAGTTTTTTAATATCCAAAAAGGTAAATATCCGTTCATCGGCGTGGTCGTTGCACCACACCAATGCCTTTTTTAACGGATCAAAATCCGCCCAGGCGTCCACAACATCAAAACCGAAATTGAAATTTTCGGGAATGTTCAAGGTATAGTTCTGTTTAAAATCTTCGTAGGAATCGAATGTGGTTTTCTCTAAATATTTTTCTAAAAGCATATTGGTATCGCTCCTTTTCCTTTTTAGACCTAATTTTTGCAGAGATGACAAATTTAATGATATAACAAATAAAATTATAGAATATACAATTATTTATTCCGCGATAACGGTTAGAAATTTTGCCGGTTGCCCGTTCAAAGCCTTTTGGCCGTGGGGGATAGCCGGATCAAAGTAGATGCTGTCTCCTGTTTCCAGCAAAATCTCTTCATCGTCAAATAATACGGCGATCGCGCCCTCCACCACGTAATTGAATTCCTGACCGGGATGCGCTATCAGCGCCATCTCTTTTTCGTCCGGTTCGACAGTCACCAAAAGCGGCTCCATGATCCGGCGTTTGAAATTGTAAGCAAGGCTCTTAAAATGATAGCCGGGGCAGCGGTCTACGCCGGTGCCCTGCCCTTTTCTGACCACACTATAGGTGCTCAGTTTCGGGGAGCGGCCGGTGAGAATTTCGGTCATATCCACCCCGAAATAACCGGTCAGCTCAAACAGAACGCTGATGGGAATGTTTTCGCCGCTCTCCTCATAACCCAGATACTGCTCCCGGCTGATTCCCAGCCTCCCGGCGGTTTCCTCGACGGAATAGCCGCATATTTCCCGCATTTCCTTCAATCGCTCGGCGATTTGTCTCATTTCCTGCGACATACCAAAAACTCCTTCTGCATAAAATATAATTAATATTGCGAATAGTATTATTTGCTTCTCATCCGGTCCAAGTTGTCTTCCGCCATGGATATGATCGGATAAAATTCATTGTATTGCTTCTGCATAAACATGGCGCTTTTTCCCCGATAGAGCTTTGCTGCCAGCTGATCCGCGATCGGCATAATGACCCGTTCATGGGCGCACAGCGCCGGCGAAACCTGATTGATATCGCCGGTTGTGCGCTTATTCAGGCAGGCGCAGTAATGATTGCATCGCCTCTTGATGGCGCAGACCTCGCAGCCGCCCTTTTCTGCGTCGTTTTGGTGAATAAACGCGCCCCGTTTTTGCTGGTCGATCCCGGAAAATACATCCCCGATCGCCGATGCCTTATCGGTGACAAACTGCACACAGGGATACACCGTCCCGTCAACCCCCACCGAAACCTGGCTCTGCGCCACGGTACACCGGTCCTGACAATAACTCTTATTGGTGATATGGCTGTTGATCTTGACGTCGAAAGGGCTGAAATAAAATTTTTCCTCCTTCATCGTCTGCTCGTAATAAAAATCCGCCAGCAGGGTGTATTGCTTTTTGAATTCCCTGAAATCCCGTTCCCTCCAGCCGGACATATAATTCACGACGCAGATCAGATACCGGAACCCGACATTATATAGGTACAGGACCGATTCATATAAAAACGGCAGCGTATCCGGATTTACCGTGATCATGGCCGGCGCGCTGGGCTGTGTCACCAGCAGCTTCCGCCCGGCGGCGATCACCCGTTCGTGGGTCCCGTTTCCCTCTCGGTCAAGCCGGTGCCGGTCATGGGCTTTCCGGTCCCCGTCCACCGACAGCGCGACTAACACGCCTTGCTCCCCGCAAAACCGGAGCATCTCGTCGTCTAACAGCAGCCCGTTGGTGGTGATTTTGAAAAGGACCTTTTGTCCCGTGCCCGCAGTTTTTTTGTGCGCGTAGGCGACCGTCTCAAAAATAAGCTCCTTCATCAGCAGCGGTTCGCCGCCAAAAAACGCGATGCCCGGCATCCGGGTATCGGCGCCGGTCCGCAGCGCAAAATCCACCGCCGCGAACGCGGTCTCTTTGGTCATAAACGCGGGCTTTTGCGCGATATAGCAGTACCCGCACCGCATATTGCACGCCTCGGTGATATGGAGCTTGACGTTCATATGATATTTTCCGCTCTCAGCCAGTCGATAAACTGGGTCACCTGCATTTTCAATAATTCTTCGCTTTCGGCAAGGATACGCGCTTCTTCCGCTTCAACTTGCTCTTCGATTATTTTTCCTTCTTTTTCTGAATAATAATCCCCTATTTGAATGAACCCGGAAACAGGGTCATAGAATATACCGACATAATCATCCGGAGAAATTTTTGCTATTTTAAAATTTATATGGAGAATTTTTGCGCCCCAAAAGATATCCCAAAAGTCTTCCGAAGTATCATGCGTATCCTCGTGAGATACAAATTCAACGCATATATTTCTATCGCCTGTCTTAATAATGCCGTCAAAACAAAACGTGTGCTTTTTCGTAAGGCCGCTATGCCAGTTGCTATTTCGAGAATTAGGAAGAGGCAATACGATATCCGGAACTTCATATTTTTCATTTGTCATTAAAAGTCCGTTTTCCGCAAAAATATCCGAAATGATCTTAAATGCTTCATCTTCTGAAAATGTCGGCGACCATGTTTCGCCGACATCATCATGAGAAACAACCCCGTCGCCATTCTTAAACAGCGGCGCCAGCCGGTCGCCCAGCGGC
>WRDE01000280.1 GCA_009783605.1 Oscillospiraceae bacterium | reverse complement strand
CATCGAGCCCGGCCCGAAAACCGGCAATCTATGGATACCCTTCATCGGCAACGTCCCGGTAGTGGTACTCTTCGCCGCAGTACTGGTACTCGCCGCAGCCGTGGTGGGGTTGGTGATTATGCGGCGGAGAAGGGTGAAGGCTGAGGTTGAGCGATTAGGACACAGTTAATAGATTTCTTGCGGAAATCACAAAATGAGTTCTGCGAGAAATCTAATGAAAAAAGCATGGCGCTTTCAGAATTTTGAAATTCTAAGAGCGCCATGCCGCTTTTATAAACAGAATAATTTAATACGGTTCGCCAAAATAGGCAATTCCTATTGTTTCCGGCCCGCAGTTGGTGACGACGGTCACGCCGATGGTATGGCGGATGATATTTTTTGGGCGCAGTTCCTTGTACAGCAGGGATTCCATCCGATCCAGTTCCCCCGGCGGAATACTGCCGTGGATCAATACCAGTTCCTGCTCCTCCGGATTGACAATACGCGCCTTGATATGTTTGACAAGGGTCGGGACGAGATTTTTTTCGCCGCGGACCTTTTCGACCGGAGCGATCACGCCGTTTTGCGCCAGCAGAACCGGCCGGATCCCCAACGCGCCGCCCATAAACGCCGCCATACCGCTGATACGTCCGCTTTTTTGCATGCAGCGAAGAGAATAGGTCCCGATTACCGCCTGATTGCGGGCGGTGCGTTGGCGCAAATCATCCGCGATTTTCCGGAAACCCCATCCCTGCCGGCTCTGTTCGATGGATTCCAATAGCAGGCGCCCGTAAACCATCGAATACTGCCGCGAATCGATCCATTCGATGACCAACGCGCCCGGCTGTTCGGCTTCAAACATCTCATAGGCGAGATTGATCGACTGGTACACCGAGCTGGCCGTTGAGCTGATGGTATAGATGACCGCGTGGGTATACCCGTTGGCGGCGGCTTCGGTAAACGCCTCTAACCACTGCTCCGGCGTCCCCATCGCGGTGCTGGGGATGGTCTTGCAGGTTTTCAGATAGTCGTAATATTCCCACCGGTCAACTTCGTTTTCGCGGATAATACGCCCGTCGTCGTAAATGAGACTGGACGGTACCATTTTATACGGCGCTCCCGCGGTATCCTCCGGCTCAAAATCCGTCGGGGAGTCGCTGAGGAATATGATTTTCTCCATGATTTATCTTTCCCCTCTCATATCCAATATTATCGATATGATGATACTATACATTCCTCCGGATGTCAATAAAAATTTATATATATTGTAAAATGCACCACAAAAATATGTTCGCCTGTTTGCCTTGGGGCTCGTGCGGCCTGCGGGCCGCGACTTCGCCTGATAGCTGGTTCTGATTGGGTGCGTAAACCCATTAGTTCCAGCCATTGCAGTAACTGGTTTCCCGAAATTGTGTTAAAGCGCAGAACAAAAATATGTTCGCCAGTCCGCAGACTGGCGAACATATTTATTGTGCATGTGTTGGTTACTCGGTTGCAGGGAATTTGTTGATTTTTTCGACCAGATACTGTAATATCAGCCGGGCGTCGGTGATGCTGACCTTAGGCGAACCGTCGTCATTTTCCGCGCCGTCGACAGCGGCGGCGTCCAATTGCGCTGGGGTCAGCGTAATTTTTTGGACCAGATGCTGCAGCACCATCCGTGCGTCGGTGACGCTGACCTTGTCCTTATCGGCGGATTCCTCCACAAAGCCCAGCTGGCGCAGGACGCCTTTGTCCCGGTTGGAAATCAGATCGAGATAATAGTTGAACGGTTCCACTTCATCGGCGAATTCCGCTACCCGCGCGGCGGTCACTAAGGTTTCGGTATACGCGGCCCAGCTGCCCTTGGTATAGCTGCCCCGGGTTTCATCCGCGGCGGCGGTCAGCGCTTCTTGCAGCGCCGCCCGCTTCGAGGCGACCAACTCCTTGCCGGATTCGTCGACAAATCTGAAATCGTCGATCTTGGTGGCGAACGATCCGATGTCTGCTGAGGAAATACCGGTGGTCTGGATGTTGCAGAGCACCTGCTTGACATCGCTGAAATAGATATACCCGCGGATGCGTTCTCGGGTGAGAACGCTGCTGCTAAATGACACCTGTGCGCCGTTTACTTCGATTTGATAGGTATCCACATTGATATCCTTATCATTATTGATGAAATAATCGGCGGGTTTGGTCAGCGCGTGGTAGAGGGGAACGCGGACATAATTGTCGCCGTAATGCAGGTTCCATTCTCTGCTCATATACCAGCCGAAACGTCCCTCGCCGAAACCGGTCCGTTCACCCGAACGGAAGTTGATGCTGGAACCGCTTCCGACATGCTGAGCGAAATTGGGGTATTTCTCCTGATTGCCGGAGATGCTGAGGGTAAAGGTCAGCCAGATGTTTTCCGGATTGTATTTCGCGTTCAGCAGGTTGATGCCGGTACCGCCGTCCTCAGACAGGATAATTTCCCCCTGGCCCCAGTCGGTATACAGCTCGGAAGTGCCGTTGATCCGCGAGACCATACCCGAATCCTTGCGGATGGTGCCGATGAGCGGATTATTATTGGGGTCGGCGGGATACGCCATGTCGATGATGTAGGTCATCGTCTGCTCGCCCGGTTTGGAAACGGTCAGCGTCGCCCGGCCGTTGATCTTGGACGGCATCTTCAACTCGGCGGTAATACCGGCCGGATCGGGGTTGGTGAAGGTGATGGCCGGCATGGCGCCCTGGGAGTAGGGTACCGTATATTCATACCGGTCGCGGTTGATCGAGAACCCGTTGAGGACGGCGCCGTCGATCTTGATGTCGGTGACATAGGGATAGTTGGCGACCGCCACCGGCGCGGTGCCGGTATAGGTCTGGCCTTTATACGTGACGGTGGCGGTGATCAGCGCGGTGCCGCCGCTGGCCGCGGTGGCGGCGCCGGTGGCGGGGTCGACGGTGACCGCCGGGGAGGAGCTGGCGTATGTCACGGTATAGCCGGTGGTCGGGAAGGTTTCGTCGGACAGGCAGACCGACAGCGTGGGCGCCGGCATGGTCTGGCCGATCATCATGGTCAGCTTGCTGTATTCTAAGGTGACCAATTTGACCTTGTCGGCCAACCCCGCGGTGACGTTGACGGTGGCGGAGCCGGCGACGTTGACGCTGCTGTTGCCGACCTCGAGGGTATAATTACCGGTTTTGACGATGCGTTTGCCGTGGCCGCCGCCGCTGACCGTGTTGAGATCCACATTCTGCGGGTCGATCTTGCTGCGGTCGGGGTCAAAATCGCCGACGGTGGTCTCGTCGATAGCTGAGAAGTCGGACACATCGACTTGGATGGTGACCGTTTGGGAGGCCTTGGGCGCCAGTTCCACCCGGGCGAAGCCGCAGAGCTGCTTTTTCGGGACGGCGCCGTTGCCGGCATTGGGCGCTTTGAAATAGACCTGTACCACCTCGGCGCCCTTGACGTCGCCGGTGTTGGTCACGGTGGCGGTCACCTGGAGCTTATCGTTGGCGGCGGCCGCGGTCTTGTCCACCGTTACATTGGTGACGGTGAAGTTGGTATAGCTCAGGCCGTAGCCGAAGGGATACTGCGGGGTGCCGGTCATGTACATATAGGTCCGGCCCAGCCCGTCGGTTTTGGCGGGGATGATGTCATAATTCAGCAGGAAGCCGTCTTTGTTGTCGGTCAGCTGGGAATCGTCCTTATACCAGGTCTGGGTG
>WRDE01000279.1 GCA_009783605.1 Oscillospiraceae bacterium | reverse complement strand
GGCCGAAAGCATCCCCATTCCCATGAAAAGGGAAATGGACAGGATTACTGTAGTTACTAAAACTATAAATTTCATTTTCATGATAATCCGACCTTTTTTTTATATTTCCCCAAATAACAATACCATAAACCGTCGGAAAAGTCAACAAGAATTCAACCTTTCTAAATACTTTATTCGACATATTCCATAAAATCGAACAAAATAATTTTTTTAGGGTTGACAAAAACGCCGCGGATACGTATACTGTGCCAAAGGCTGTGAAGAGAAGAGTAAGATGAGCCGCCTCTTAATTGTTATCGTTTATTAGTTGAGAAGCGGCGGCTCCCGAAGAAACTTCCTTTATGGAATCGGGTCGTTACAATCCCCGCAGAGAGTCCGGGCAGCTGAAAACGGACGGGATGGAAGCATCTGAACATGGTCTCGGAGCCGTACACCGAAGGTAGTGGCGAGTGGCGAGTGATTAGTGGCGAGTCATCCCCAGTATTTTAGGCTGTTCCGGGTGCGCCCGTTATCGCGCTGGGGTATCGTTTGTGGTTATATAACAGCAACGGACAGCGAACTGTCGCCGTGCGGCCGCAGCCGCACAAGACCCGAACTGTACCTGATAAGGCATCGTCTGTGAGGACGGTGTGAATTGGAGTGGTACCGCGTAGGATTTTATCCTTCGCCTCCTGATATGAGCACATTGTCATGTGCATATCGGTGGAGGTGAGGGATTTTTTAATTGTATATGGGGATTTTTTATGCTATAATGACATCGTAAAACCGTAGGGGCGGGCCTTGTGTCCGCCCAATGAACAAAAAAAACATCAAAAAGGGCGGACACAAGGCCCGCCCCTACAACAATTTTGGAGGTATCGTTTTATGAACTGGCACATCGACACACAATGTATTCAAGAGGGCTGGAAACCCGGCAACGGCGAGGCGCGGGTGGTCCCGATTTATCAGAGCACCACCTTCCGCTATGAGAGCTGTCAGGCGATGGGCGACCTGTTCGACCTGAAGGCGGCCGGACCGTTCTATACCCGGCTGAGCAACCCCACCGCCGATGCGGTAGAGGCCAAAATGGCGGCGCTGGAGGGCGGCGTCGGGGCGCTGATGACCTCATCCGGCCAGGCCGCCTCGCTGCTCTCGATCCTCAACATCGCGGGTTCCGGCGACCATTTTATCAGCGCCGGCGCCATCTACGGCGGTACTGTCAACCTGTTCTCCAAAACCCTCGCCGGGATGGGGATCGCCTGTACATTTGTCAACTCTGTGGAGGGGTTGGAAGCGGCCTTCCGCCCGAACACCCGGTGCGTATTCGGTGAAACGGTTTCCAACCCGTCGGTGGAGGTGCTGGATCTCGAAGCCTGGGCCGCTGTCGCCCACGAACACGACGTTCCGCTGATTATCGACAACACCTTTCCCACCCCGATCAACTGCCGCCCCTTCGCGTTCGGCGCGGATATTGTGGTCCACTCCACCTCGAAATATCTCGACGGCCATGCCTGTTCCCTCGGCGGGATGATTGTGGATTCCGGCAATTTCGACTGGGCGACCGGCGGCAAATATCCCGGGCTGACCACGCCGGACGAGAGCTACCACGGCGTCACCTATACCGAAGACTTCGGCAAAGCCGCCTACATCGTCAAGGCCCGCACCCATCTCATGCGGGACCTCGGCGTCGCCCCCAGCCCCCAGAACGCGTTCCTGCTCAGCCAGGGCATCGACACGCTGCACCTGCGGATGGCGCGGCACTGCGAAAACGGGCTGAAGGTGGCGCAGTTTTTGCAGAATCACCCGAAAATCGGCTGGATCAAATATCCCGATCTGCCGGGGGACCCCTATTACCCGCTGGCGCAGAAATATCTGCCGAAAGGCAGCTGCGGCGTGGTCGCCTTCGGCGTCAAAGGCGGGCGGGAGGCCTGTATCAAATTCATGGATAACCTGAAACTCTGCGCCATCGCCACCCATGTGGCCGACCTGCGTACCTGCGTGCTGCACCCGGCGTCAACCACCCACCGCCAGCTGACCGACGAACAGCTGATCGCCGCCGGCGCCAGCCCGGATCTGATCCGGTTCTCCTGTGGGATTGAGTATGCCGGGGACATTATCGCGGATATTGAGCAGGCGCTGGAAGCATAAACAGACAAGAGGCAGTACAGAAAAACAAATATTACGTAAGAATGGAGGAAACGACCATGAAAAAGCTATTTTCCATAATGCTCGCGGCAGTGATACTGCTGGCATTGCCCTCGCTGCCGCCGGTCTGGGCGGACGAGGCGCCGATCGTGTTTGAGGACGCCAATTTTGAGGCAAGGATACGGTACCGGCTCGACAAACCGGATGGAGCGATCTACCCGGCGGACGTGGCGAACATAACCGATTTGAATGTGAGTACATACATCAGCAGACCGATGGAGGCGAATGCCGCCGGGGTAAATGCGGATAATACGGACAACCCTAAAATCAAGAGTTTAAAAGGGATCGAATACTTTACATCGCTGGTAAATTTGAGTTGCAGCAGTAATTTATTGACCGAATTGGACCTCTCCGCAAATACAAAATTGAAACTTTTATATTGTGGAGGCAATAAAATAGAAAAACTGGATTTTTCCGCCAATACGGAATTGGAATGGTTATTCTGTGGGGCCAATCAACTGACCGAACTGGATCTATCGGCCAATATAAAGCTGACGCATTTATCCTGCGGGGGCAATCAATTGACCGCGTTGGATCTCACATCGAATTTGAAAATAGTGGAACTGGAATGCCCGTATAATCAACTGACATCGCTGATTATCCCGCCGAATGAAACGCTGTCATTGATTCATTGTGAAAATAATGAACTGGAAATATTGAATCTTTTTGAAAATAAAGTGTTAGAACAATTGTATTGCTCTGATAATCGATTAAAATCCATCAATATAACAAATTCTCCCTGGTTAGGGGTAGTAGAATGTCACAACAATCAATTGCAAACATTGGATTTCATAAATATAAGAGCAGATATGAAATCTTTAGTTGTATCATATAATGAAAATAAATATGTACGATTCAAAGAAGCCGAAGGATTTCAAATGATAAATCAAAAAAACAATGTTTTATATTTGAGAGCAACATCAAAAAACATTTACATGGAGATCGAATACGGTGACTACATGGTCGGTGACGCCAACAACGACGAATCCGTCGGCATCGAAGACGCCCGGCTGGTACTGCAATGGATAGTGGGGAAGATCGGCGATGATCAACTCAATCTGGAAGCCGCCGACGTCAATGGTGACGGCACGGTAACTGTCGACGACGCCCGGCTTATGCTGCAATACCTAACAGGAAAGATCGGTTACTTTGTCGGGTAATTAGTTTACTGGAATAATAGAAAAAAAACGGCTCGAAAGCCGTTTTTTTATTCCCTCTTTTCCCGCGCCGCCGCCCGCTGCTCCATCAGCGTATTCCGCTCCCAGAATACCCCGTCGGCAAACCCCTGTATCGCCGGATTGGCCGCCGCCAGTTCCAGCCGCTTTTCGGCCAGCGCGCAGTATTCCGGTTCGCATTCGACACCGGTATACCGGCGGCCCAATTTGGCGGCGGTGACCGCGGCGGTGCCAACTCCCGCGAAGGGGTCCAGCACCACTCCGCCGGCGGGACAGCTGGCGAGGATCAGCTTGGCGTATAGCTTTTCGGGCTTTTGGGTCGGATG
>WRDE01000278.1 GCA_009783605.1 Oscillospiraceae bacterium | reverse complement strand
GGCGCCAGTTCCTCCATCGCCGCGGTAAGCGCCTGCAGCGCCGCCGCGATCTCCTGCTCACCCGAAGCAGGATTGTCCGCCACCGCCTTTGCCTGCCGCAGGGCAAGCCGCAGAACCTCCCAGCTCTCATGGGTATAGTCGTAAAAATTCAATTTCTGCGCCTCCGTAACGGCGGTATCCAACCCGGCGGCGTTGACCGCGAGGGTATTATGGGTATAAGCGGGGATCATCAGCGACAGGCATAAAACCAAAATCAGGGGAAGTATGCTATATTTCCGTTTCATATCGTACCCTCCGGTATGTATACATATGTTTACAGCGTTTTTGTGTAGTGGTTTATCTCGTCTGCGATTTCCTCAAAATCACTGTGCAGCAGCTGTTCTGAAATGGTGCTCAGCAATTCCTCGGTCTGCCGCGGCCAGGATTTTTCCCGCAGCGCTGCTAACGCTTCGTCAGCGGCGCTTTGGTCATACGTCTCGCACGCCGTTTTGATCACCAGCAGTTTCTCCCGCAAATACGGCTGGTCCCCGTCAGCCCCCGCTTTTTTCCGCGGAATTATTTCCTCTATAAAGGTTCGCAGTGAATCCAGAAAAGCAGGGGTTTCAAAGGCGATCCTCTCAAAATTTCCCTCCCGGCCCGCCGCTTCCAATTCCATCGCGGCGGCGGACAGTTCCATGGTCCCGATATTGGCCAGCGCGCTTTTCATACCGTGCACATTGATGATGTATGTCTGCAGGGCATCCTGGTGGTGATATGCCCCGTTTTCTATAATGGATTCTAATATAGCGAGCGCCTTCCCCGCGTCCCGCATAAAGATTTCGGCGAGAAGCGGGTCAACGCTCGGTTTCGGCCCGTCGGCGGAGGGGGGAACCGCTCCGGCCTGTTTCCTCGCCGCCGCGAGTACCTCCGGCGGCTGTTTATCCCGTATCAGCCGGTTCAGCACGGCGTTTAACTGCCGGATATCAATCGGCTTGGAAATAAAATCGTCAAACCCGTTGCCGAGGAAGGTATCCGCCTGCCCCGATACGGCGTTTGCGGTCAGCGCGACTATCGGATGCGTATATCCCTTGTCCCGCATGAGGGCAGTCGCTTCAATGCCGTCCATGCCGGGCATCATATGATCCATAAACACAATGTCATAGATATGGCCGTTTTCGATTTTTTCGATCGCGGCAAATCCGCTGTTGACCGAGTCGATTTTTAACCCGTATGGCGACAGAAGCCCTCTGGCGACATAGATATTGGTTTCCACGTCGTCCACGATCAGCACGCTGCCGTAAGGCATCGGCTCCCGGGTGATCTGCACCCGTTTCATCTGCGCCTTGCTGCCGGTACGGAATTTGCACAGATTTTCGGCCATTTCCCTGCCCAACAGGGCGAAGCCGTTCTTGTTCTGCGGGATGTATACCGTAAAGGTGGAGCCTTTATCCGGTTGGCTCTCGATCGTTATTTTACCGTTCATCAGGCGTATCAGATTCTGCGTGATGCTCATGCCGAGGCCGGTGCCTTCGGTGGAGCGGTTGGCTTCGGTGTTGAACCGGGCATATTCGTCAAACAGCCTGGCTAACTGTTCCTCCGACATCCCCTGGCCGGTATCGCTTACGCTGACGACCAAGGTGACCTCATGATCGGTTCCGGGGATGGCTTCGGCCGAAACCGACATCCTGACGGTGCCCTTTTCGGTATATTTGAACGCGTTGGAGAGCAGGTTATTCAGTATCTGCTTGATACGGAGCTCGTCGCCGATCAGGGCGAACGGCATGTTTTCATCCACCGACAGCTCGAATTCTATCGGTTTGCTGCCTATCCGCATCATATTCAGCGTTGCGGTATCGTTGACTAAGCTGGCGATCTCATATTTTGCCGGCAGCAATTCCAGCCTGCCGGCTTCAATTTTGGACAGATCGAGGATATCGTTGATAATGCCCAGCAGAATATCGCTGGAGGTATAGATTTTATCCAGCGATTCCCGTATGTTGTGGTCCAGCTTTTCGTCCTGGAGCAGAATCTCGGTGATGCCGATGATGGCGTTCATCGGGGTGCGGATCTCATGGCTCATGGTGCTGAGGAAGGAGCTTTTGGCTTTGTTGGCGGCCTCGGCTTCGGCGCGCTGCCGTTCGGTCTCCTCATGGGCCTGGGCCAGCTCCATCTCCCGTTCGTGGATATCGGTCATGTCATAGATATAACAGACAATGGCAAAGCTGTCTTTATAGGGTATCTTTTTGAATTCCACGTCCAAATTCCGCCTGACAGCGCCCATAATCAATTCGGTTTCAAATTTGACGAACCCTTCTTTTACGGCAGTCATAAGTCTTTTCGCCAGCGGAATAGAAATCCGCCCGCTCGGCTGGATCGCCGGTATACTCGCGGTTATCCGCTCGATCAATCCGGCGAGCAGTTCTTCTTTTGTCTCAAATTCAAAAAACTTCAGCGCCGCGGGATTGCAGTCGATAATTTTGAGCGCGCTGTCAAACAGGACATTGATATGGGGATTCGCCTCAAACATGGCGGCGGCAGTGGAGTGCGCCATCTCGGACGCCAGCACGGCGGCCTCGGCCCGCTCGAGGGCGGCTTTCAATTCCTTTTGGATACGGGTCATTTCGGTGATATCGTCGATCTTGGCGACCAAACCGGTTGCTTCGTTTTTGTCGTCAAATATCGGCGTCGTGCTCATATGGAGCGCTTTGCCGTTTGCCTCAAAGGACCACTCCTGCGCCCCCTCGGACAGGGTTTTCCCTATTCTCCCCAGAATATGCTTTAGCGCGTCATTTTCAAGCGCTACACGAAGATCCTGCCCTTTAAAAAACCGATCCTTGCTGATCAGGTGCGGAACCAGCAGACCGTCGAAAAGGGTTACCTTATGGTTCTTGTCCGCGCTGCATATCACACCCGGATAATTGGCCACGACCGCTTTCAGCTGCGCCGCGGTATCATTGATCTCCTGCAACATCCGCTTTTGCTCTCTCAAATCCCGGCAATAGCCGATAACCAGATCTTTTCCCTTATAGTTTACACGAACCAGCGTATTTTCAACCGGGATCGGTTCGCCGTCCAGCGATTGGCGCATCCATTCAAATTTTTGATATCCTTCTTTATATGCTTTATCGATCAGCTTTTTAAGCAGGTCAAACGACCGCTGCCCATCAGGCTGGAACTTCGGCGCCAGCTCAAAATACCGGTCGATATATTCCTGCTTGCTTGACAGATTGAACATCTTGACCGCCGCCTGATTGCATTCGATCACTTTGAGATTTTCGTCCCAAAACTGCGCGACCAGAGGGGTGGCGTCCAGCATGACCTGCAGCAGATGATCCCGTTCCTCGACTTGCTGCATCATCCGCTTTTGTTCTCTTAAATCCCTGCAATAGCCCACAACAAGATTTTTTTCGTTATGCTTTATACGGACCAGCGTGACGTCGACCGGTATCGGTTCCCCGTCCGGCGATCGGCGCATCCATTCAAATTTTTGATATCCTTCTTTATATGCCTGATCGATCAACCATTTGAGCTTATCAAATGACCGGCTTCCGTCGGGCTGGAATTCCGGCGTAAGATCGAAATACCGGTCGATATATTCCTGCTTGTCCGATAAATTATACATGGTGACCGCCGTTTGATTACAATCGATCACATTGAGATTTTCATCCCAGAATTGCACCACCATCGGCGTCGCGTCCAGCATGATCCGGACACGCTCATCCATTTCCAGCATGCGGGC
>WRDE01000277.1 GCA_009783605.1 Oscillospiraceae bacterium | reverse complement strand
CATTACTTATAGCGGCGTTTGTGAATGGGTGAGTCTATCGTTTCTTCATTCATATCATAGTCGTCGCCGAAGCGCAGGTCGGCGAAGCGGGGGTCGGTTTTTTCGGCTTCCGGGGCGGCGGGCGGTTCCCGCTTCAGCGAGGCGGCGATCTCCTCCGCGACGGCGGCCGGTTTAGGCCTCCGGTTGGTTCCCGGTGCGGCGGTTTCTTTAAATACCGGCGTTCCGGCAGGCTCCCGCGCCGGCTTTTTGTCATACCCCGCCGGCGGATCCCCGGCAAAATCGGCCGGCGGATCATCCGCCGCAGTATTGGGCACAGCATTAGCCGGCGCGGCCGCGGTATCGGCTTGATCGGTATCCTCCGCCAATATGTCCTCCTTCGCCGGCAGCCGCTCCAACTGGGCCACATATTCGGCGGTAAACGCCAGCATCCGGCGGCGGAACAGCGCCACTTCCTTTTTCAGCCGATTGAACTCCTCCGCTTCGGCCTTAAGCCGGGCCCGGGCCTCCCGGATAATGGCGGTCGCCTCACTTTTCGCCGTTTCCACAATCTTCTCGCCGGCGGCGCGGGCGTCCTCCCGTATCGCATCCGCCTTCTGGTTCGCCTCTTTCAACGTCGCGTCGCCGAGCCGCTGGGCCGACAACAGCGCGTTGCGGATGCTGTCCTCCTCCTCCCGGTATTCCAACAGCTTGTCGGCAAGGATCCCCATCTTTTTACTCAATGCCATCTGCTCGCCGGTCAGCGCCTGGACGGTATCGGCGCACTCGTCCAAAAACGCGTCCACCTCGTTTGCTTTGTATCTGTTCAAATTACTAATAAATTTAACATTGCGAATGGCCTCGGCAGTCAGCATGATGTTCTCTCCTTTATGTTTTGTTTATATATTTTAATTAACTTTTTTAACGGTTTTGCAGCTCCGCTATCTGCTTTTTCAGTAATTCCCGCTCCCCGGTCATTGCCCGCAGCGTTTCGGCGCACCGATCCAAAAAATCATCCACCTCGACGACTTTATATCCGCCCCATTTCACTGAAAAGCGGACATTCCGGATATCCTCGACAGTCACCATGACAGCCACTTCCCCTCTTTCTGAATGCGGAATGCGGAATTATTCGCACGAAAAAGAATCAGCAAACAGGCGCTGTAATCGGGGCTTGTGCGGCCTGCGGGCCGCGACTGCGCCTGTGCGTTGATTCCGCCCGACTGCAAACAGCGAACAGGCGAAGTACTTGGTAGACAAACGCTGCGCGTTTGCCACAGCGCTGTCCCTACTGCCTGCTGATTCTACCCGACTGCGAACAGCGAACAGACGAAGTCGCGCTTTAGCGCACGAGCCCCGATTCGCACGAGCCCCAATTATTCCTAATTCAAAAATACAGCCCGTTATTCTCCAGCTCATCCAGCAGGTCCCCCATGATCCCGACATTATACGGGGTGATGATGAAGGTGCAGTTGGCAACTTTTTTGATCTGGCCGTCGTTGGCATAGGCCACGCCGCTCAAAAAGTCCAGTATCCGCCTTGCCACATCCTTGTTGGCCGACTCCAGATTCAGCACAACGGTGCGTTTGGAATTGAGATGGTCGGCCACCGCCGACGCGTCGTCAAAACGCTCGGGTTTGACCAGCACCACCTGCAATTGCGCGGTGGCGTTGATGTTGACCACGTTGCCGCTGCGGCGGCTGCCGCCCGCCCCGTTGTCTCTTCCACGGCTGCTGTCCCGGCCGGAATCCCGGTCCTCCCGGCGGTCTCCCTTGGTGACAAAGCCCATATCATCGCCGCCGCCGCCAGGCTCCGGTTCCGGGTCGCCCATCCATTTACCGATTATTTTCCAAACTCCCATTATGTATGTCCTCCTTAATATTTAAAGGTAATAAAATCAACGGCTTATCCCGGCGCTCAATTCTTCTTTTTTCTCTTGAGCTTCTTCCCGGTAGTCTTATAAACCACCTTTTCAATAATCGAAAAATCCTTGAACCCCAGCGTATACCCCAGATGGGTGATCACCGGCAGCGACAGCAACACCGGCAGCATCGCCGCGATACCGCTCCAGGGGATCTGGGCGGAGGGGATATCCCCCGGGATCACCTCGTTAAAATACGGGAAAAAGCAGACGTTAAAGGTCCGCCAGAAATCCACAAAATTTTCCGGCGACCCGGAAATCTTCGCGAATACCATCACCCCGAACATCAGCCCCGCCGGAATCGACGCCAGCAGCCCGATCACCACGCCGCGCCGCGGATCGGCTTTTTTCCGCTTGAAATGCACCTGATTCTGGTCCCGGTTGCCGGCGTCCCACACGATATTATACGGAAAAGCCACAAACAGGATCAGCATCCCGGTCTGGGCGATAAGCCCGCTGGCCAATTTCCGGCCCGCCGACATCTCGGAATTGATCCCCATCCGGATCTCGTTGCGCAGCTCAATCGCCGGCAGCCGGTCCTGGACCTTGGTCGCCGCCGAAGCCGGGGCTTCGGTCACTGCTGGATCTTCGGCCGCGGCCGGTCCTTCGGCCCTATCGGGGGCGTCGGTCGTTTCGCCGGCGGCGGCCGTGGTTCCGCCGGTTGCGACAGTAGTGGTCCCGGCGGCCTGTTTCATCTCTTCCAGCTCATCCGCAGTAAATTCCGCGCCATACAGCCATACCTTTTCTTTGCCGGATATATCGTATACATCGGCTTTGATACCGATATATTCCCCCTGCGCATCAAACTGGTCCAGATGCTCAATACGGATCGTCCGGCCCTCCTTGTCCTCCCCTTCCCAGCAGGTGCCGATACGGGTGGTGAAGGCATATTGAAACAGCAGCAGCACGCTCATATTCAGAAAAAAGCAGAGAATCGCCGCAAAAAAGGTCATCCCAAAGACTTTGGCGGCCAGCGAACCGGTGGTCGGTTCGGAATTATAAGCTGTGTTCATAGGCTATATCTCCTTGCGCGGCAGTGCTTTAAGCACGATTTGTTCAGTGAATATTTTCCATCAAAACGCCGTCATTTATCTAATCTGACGCATATTATACCATATGTAGTGCCACAGCGCAAGCCCGTAAACAATATTTTCTGTTTTTCGGTGAATTTTTTATATTTTTTGCCCTCCCGAAATTTTTCTGATAAAATCTGCAAAATATGGGTTGACAACCGCGAATAAATATAGTAAGATGTATTTCGCCGCCAAAAAACGGCGGATGGAACAAAACAGCTTGATCCAGCGTTGCGGCAAACGCAAATGGTTTTATCTTTTGTGTTAAAGCGTTGCGGCAAACGCAAAGCGTTTGTCTATGGGGGAGCATAGCTCAGCTGGGAGAGCACCTGCCTTACAAGCAGGGGGTCACAGGTTCAAGCCCTGTTGTTCCCATAATCAACACATATACAAACGCTGCGGCGTTTGTGAGCGCTCCTACACAATGTAGCAAACTAATAACCAGCACATTCCAAAACGCATCCGCGTTTTTACCTCGCTCCTGCACAATGCAGTAAACCAATGTCCGCACATATACAAACGCATTTTATATTTGGCCCAGTAGTTCAGTTGGTTAGAACGCTAGCCTGTCACGCTAGAGGTCGACGGTTCGAGTCCGTTCTGGGTCGCTCTTCAGGCTCACGCATTTACAAACGCCGCTGGCAATTTGTAGAAATGAATGAATTGATACGGCGGCGTTTGTGAGCGCTTTGACACATTGTGATGGAGAACGATAGACTCACGCATTTACAAACGTCGCTGGAAATTTGTAGAAATGAATGAATTGATACGGCGGCGTTTGT
>WRDE01000276.1 GCA_009783605.1 Oscillospiraceae bacterium | reverse complement strand
CGGGCGATATCACCGAGGTAACGCCCGGACCGCGCCGGTATGTCGGCGTACACGGCGGCGATTCGGACGGGTTGCCGGTGATACGGGCGGACAGCGGCTTCAAGTTTCGGCTGCCGCTGGGCGAAAATGGAAAAGGCGCCGCCAAACCCGGCGACAAGGTGGGATTCACCGTCTCGCATTCCGGCCGGGGCGAATGGCCGGATCTGCAGGCGTCGATCGACATTATTTACGGCGATTCCGGCAGTGCCCGGGTCTGTACCGACGCCATTATCGCCGGCTCCGGGATCCCGGCGACATTCAATGAGGAGGCGCTAAGGGAGGCGGAGCGGTCCGCCGCCCGCCCGGTGACCGCCGAAGAAATCGCGCTGCGGGAGGATTTGCGGGACCGCCTGATCCTCACCATCGACGGAGAGGACGCCAGAGATCTCGACGACGCGATATCCCTCTGGGAGCAGGACGGACGGCAGGTGCTGGGGGTGCATATCGCCGATGTATCGCGGTATGTGGCCTTCAACTCGGTATTGGAACAGGAGGCTCGGGAGCGCGGCACGTCGCTCTATTTTGCCGACCGGGTGATCCCGATGCTGCCGCCCGCTCTCTCAAACGGCGTCTGCTCGCTCAATCCCGGCGAGGACAAGCTGACCTTTTCGGCTTTCCTGACCTATGACGGCGACGGCCAATGCGTGGATTTCCGGCTGGCGAAAACCGTGATCCGCACCGCTTTGCGCGGCATATATTCTGAGTTGAATATGCTGTTTGCCGGCCAACCGGATGAGCCGCTCCGGCACAAATACCAGCCGGCGGCGGAGATGTTAGAGAAGATGCGGAAATTGGCGGACAGCCTGCGTCAACAGGCCGCCGCCCGGTACACATTGGAGGTAAACAGCCGGGAGACCGGTTTTGTGATTGACGCGGAAGGCCGCCCCGTAGAGATACTGCCCCGGTTCCCCGGCGAGGCGGAGGAGCTGATCGAGATGTTTATGATCGCCGCCAACCAGCAGGCCGCGGCGCTGGCCAAACGGGAACAGCTGCCCTTCGTCTACCGGGTACACGACCAACCGGATCCGGGCCGGGTCGCGGCGCTGTTGGAATCCGCCGCCGCGCTGGGCTATCTGCCGAAACAGAAAACCGAGGTTTCGCTCCGGCTGTTCCGGGAATTGAGCGGATTGGTGAAGGACACCCCGCATGAACGGATGTTCGGGGACGCGATGCTGCGCAGCATGGCCAAAGCCCGCTACGCCCCGCTCCCTCTCGGCCATTTCGGGCTGGCGCTGGAGGATTACTGCCACTTCACCTCACCCATCCGCCGGTTTCCCGACCTCGCCATCCACCGGATCCTGAGCGATTGGGTGGAAAAGAAGACGGAGATGAGCGGCCGCTACGATGAATTCGTCTCGGACGCCGCCAGACAGAGCTCGCTGTGTGAGCTACGGGCGATGAAGTTGGAACGGGACTGCTCGGATTGCTACAAAGCCGAATATATCCGGGATCACCTTGGCGAGGTGTTCGACGGCGTCATCAGCTCGGTGGTATTCTTCGGCATATACGTGGAGCTGCCGAACACGGTGGAGGGCCTGATCCGGACCGACAATCTGCCGGGCGGCCCGCTGTCCTTCGACAGTGTAGCCTCGTTCCGGGATCGTCAGGGAACAGTCAAATACGCGACCGGAGACAGCATAACCATCCGGGTAGAAAGCGCCGACGTATCAAACGGACAGATAGATTTTTCGGTGGTAACCGGTTGAGAGCTTAGAGAACAGAAATCTATGCTCAAAGATCTAAATCGGCCTGAAGCGGTCATATCCCAGTAATACTTTCCATATACGATTGGAGAGAAAGGCGGGAATACCGTTATGTTAGTTAAAGAGAGCGAAAAGTATCCGGGTCAGCCGATGCGGCAGGCGATCCGGGAGGTACAGCGGCAGATGGCCCGGGTCAACGCCCTTTTCCAGCAGACCGAGGATCCGGATCTGACCGAATGTTTCATCTATGAACGGATGGCGCTGCAAGCCCGGTACCGGTATCTGCTGAAACAGCTGCCACGCAAATCAGAACAGCCGGCATTAGTACCGGATCTGGCAAAACCGCAGACAGTTGACTAACAGTGATCAGTGATTAGTGATTAGTGACCCGCATCTAATCACTAATCACTAAAAAAGGGGATGATTCCATGACAATATGGCTGACGATCGGGTTGTGGATATTGGCAGGGCTGATCTGCGGGGCGGTGTTTGCTGCGCTGATAAAAACCGGAAAACCGGTGCGGCGGTTGGTCGGTTCCGGCGTACAGGGATTCTGCGCGCTGGCGGCGGTCAACGTGGCCGGCGCCTTCACCGGCGTGTCGTTGGGAATAAACCTGCTGACCGGTGCCTGCGCGCTGGTACTGGGCATTCCGGGGATAATCGGACTATTGGTGATAAAGGCGATAGTGGCGAGGTAGTTAATAATTAAGAATTAAAAATTAAAAATTAAGAATTAAGAATTAAACAAACGGCTGACCATACGACCAGCCGTTTGTTTAATTTTTAATTCTTAATTATTTATGTCCCCCGGCGCCGTCCACGCCTGCGGCAGCAGCACCGACACCTCGCCGTTATCCGGCGTCAAAAAAGCGGTGGAATCAAACCCGACGCACCCGTCAAGACATTCGATGCGTATGCGGTAATCGGCCGCCAGCCAGGATGACGGCAGCGAAAAGACCGCCTTGGCGGCCCGGGTGTTCCCCCTGAATACCGGCAAACTGCGGCCCGGCCGGGGAGATGCCGTTTTCGGTAACGGTAAAATACAGTTCTCTCATGGATCCTCCTTCAATATCCCATTAAGAACAAATGTTCTTAATTTAATTGTAGCCTGAAAAAAGGATTTGTCAAAAGGAAATGTTGCCTTACGCAACAAAAAATAAATATGGTTGTCTGCCGTATTCGCCAAAAAACGAAATGCGGGGGAGGTAGAATACTAATTGAAAATTGAAAATTGAAAATTGGGGAACGGGATTCCAAAAAATCCAAAATAATCCAAAAAATCCGATACAGATACAGACGTTTTATCCCCCTGCGGGGGTGTGGGGGGGGTATCGCGGAACAATTGCCGCCGTCAATTATGCATTAAGCATTAAGCATTATGAATTATCGCAAGGGGGGGGTGTACAATTTGCCAGTAATTTACATAGACATCCTGATTGCGGTGAATCTTTTTATCGACTATCTGCTGCTGGCCGGGGCGGCGCGGCTGCTGCGCCAGCCATACCGGCGGCGGCGGTTGGTGCTGGCGGCGTTTTTCGGCGGTATGACCTGCTGTATTGTGCTGGTGCCGATCCATTGGCTGGCCTTGACGCTATATAAAATCGCCGCCGCCTTCGCCGTGGTCCGGATCGCTTTCCGCTGGGAGGGCTGGCGGGTATATCTCAGACAAACCGCGGTTTTTTTCATCGTCTCGGCCATCTTCGCCGGCGCCGCCACCGCAGTCTGGGTGTTTGCGGCGCCGGCGGGGATGTATATGGCCGGCGGGGTGGTCTATTATAACGTCTCGCCGCTGCTGCTGGCGGGGCTGACCGGCATCAGCTATCTCGCGGTCTGCGGATACGAACGGCTGATCCGCCGCCGGACGCCGGAGGGATACGATTACCGGCTGCGGATCGTGATGCGGGGGAACGAAACCACCCTGCGGGTACTGTATGACAGCGGCAATACCCTGACCGAACCCTTTTCGGGCCAGCCGGCGGCGGTGGTGACTCTGGAAGCGGTAAAACAGCTGCTGCCGCCCGGATG
>WRDE01000275.1 GCA_009783605.1 Oscillospiraceae bacterium | reverse complement strand
TCATATTTATATCAGCTCAAACGCGACTGTGAACCTTCTTTTGGGAAAAGACGCAGCGAATCCGAGCATTGGGAGCTCCTATATAAGGGGCTCGATCCATATAGTAAACAGCGCCACGCTCACTATCGACAGCTATAGCGCGACGGGCAGTTCCGATGGAGTGCTGACGGCAATGTCATATAATTCGGACTCCGCAGCTATCGGCGGCGATAATATCTGGCGCTACGGGAGATTGTGCGGCGACATCCTTATTAAAGGCGGAACGATAAACGCGACTCAAAGCCTGGCGAACTCAACAGGAGCAGCCATAGGCGGCGGCGGAATCGGCAATGATGAAAGCGTCTCCCCCAGAGGCGACGCCTACGTCTGGATCAGCGGCGGCACAGTAAACGCCACCAGCAACGGGCGAGGCGCGGCGATCGGCGGCGGCGGAAGCATGGTATTTAACAGTGAAGCCGGCCTTGGCCATGTTTATATCAGCGGCGGCGTCGTAAACGCGGTCAATACCGGGTACGGAGCGGCTATCGGAGGCGGCGCTACCCTTCATCCCGATTTCTACACCGGAACAACCGGCAAGCCCGGAAGCAGCATAGTATTGATCAAGGACGGCGTCGTAACCGCAACCGCCAACAAGGGCGCCGCGATCGGCAGCGGCTTTATAGGCTATCAAGGCAAGGAAGCCGATACCAGGAAAATCGGCATCAGAAGCCCCGCGATTGTAAAGGCCTATTCGTCCGGCGACGATACTACCCCCGCCCCCTTATATCCTGGCACCGCCAAGCCCGCCATAGATATCGGGGAATTCGATACCCTTGCGAACGACGGTTACTTCGTCAACGCCAAATTCAACTCCGATAGCAAGAAGAATTTCCCCATGACGCTTCAGATCCGCCAAAACGGAGGAGGGCCGGTGAGAGACACTCTGACGCTGCCGGCGAATTACCGTTGTTTCGCTTACTGTACGGACGGTTCGAGGATCGACAATATCGTCGCGTATAACGCGTCAACCTCCGCGCTTGCCGGAGGCGTCAGGCACGATGACGCGGACGAAAGTTTTGAAATTTTCTCGGTCTCAACCCTCAGCGGATACGGTATTCATGGCAACTACAATGCCAATGCTTTGCTGCCGGTCAAACTGGATCCGAATAACGCGCCCCTCCCCGGGCGGTACCTGGTATATCAAGGCGCGCCCGAAACCGGCGCCTATATAACTTCCCGCCATTTGCTGGCCGACGCGGTAGCGCAGTGCACGTCAAACAATACGCTTTACACCATTGTCGCAACGGCGAATGACACGGATATGACCGCCGGCGTTGGCGCCGCTATTACCATCCCGCCGAACAAGATCATCACGCTTACGTCAGACAGCGCGGCGCCCGGAGGCGCATGGGCCATTACGATGAAAGGCGCCGCAAGACATTTCAATGTACAAGGCAGCCTTACGCTGAAAAATATCATTTTGGACGGATACGCGACAAGGGGCGGTCTGGATGTGACCGGTACGGCCACCATGGACAACAACGCCGTCATACAAAATTGCCAGGCAAATGTAGGCGGCGGCGTGTACGTAAACGGCGGCAGCTTTATCATGTCCGGCACGGCGAAACTCAGCGGCAACCAGGCCCTTGCAGGTAACGGCGGCGGCCTTTTCACGACTAATTATTCAAATATACTTATCGGTTCGAACGCCATGTTCGCCGGGAACCTTGCGCCGTCGTCACAAAATTTGGGATTGACGCAGCTGCTGTATACGACAGCGTTCCCAACCATAACCAGCCCCTTCGGGCCGTATTACAGCACGTCGGCCAATCATCCGGTCAATAATTATGATATCAATATATTGCAATATTCGATTACAGTGCGTTATGTGGACGAATCCGGCAACCTTCTTTCAATGCCGGCGCCCATCTCTGCGACATCCAAAACTTATCAACTGGCGGCGGGGCTTCCGTTTGCGCTCGACGGTACGGGCGACAGAATAATCCCGGTCAAAAGCGGGTATTTCTTCGCGGATTGGGCGATCGGGTCGCCCACCGCCAAGGCAGGCAATACAAACGTATCGCTGCCATGCGTGACCGGGCATACGGACGTCTACTTGATTTATAAAGAAACGCCGATCACCACGGTGACGATCTCGAATACGACAAAGGGCGACTTTGCCAACCGGACAAAGGCTTTCCCTTACAAAGTATATCTATATTCGGATACCCACGGCGTCATACCGATGGCGTCCGGCACTAGTTTCACCTGCACCGGCGGAATCATTGCCGGCTCCGGAGCAACCGCGCCTTTGATCGGCTCCTTGACTCTGGGCGCCTCCGGCGAAGCCACATTCGATCTGAAGCATGGGCAAATGATCACCCTGCAGGGGATCCCGAAAAACGGATGCGTACGAATCGTCAGGGAGGGGGTTTCCGACTTCTTCGTTGCGTCCTTCAAAGACAGCGCTGACGCGGACATTACAAGACTAAGCGACACGGGCGTCAGGCTCGTGGGGAACCAGCCTCGAACGTTCGACTTTTTTAATACAATGGCTCAAGTGGTGCCCACCGATGTTAAGGCTCCGGATACGATAAAACCGGTATTGTTCGCAACCTTGATCCTTCTGGCAGCCATTCTGATAACCGCCCGTTTGAGAAATCCGCGAAAATACCGTTTCGCTCTACAACATGTTACATCGCCCAGTCGGCATCACCATGAATAACAGCGCAATCACGGTGCGATAGCAGTCATAACGGTTAAAACGCGGCCCGGTTGTCTGGCGACTCCGGCCGCGTTTTTAATTGCGTTGTCGTGAAGCTCCGGGGGAAGGCGAGCGGGAACGGCGCAATAAAGGCGTACTAGTCGAAAGCCGCCTCTAAACCGGCGACGGCATTGAGCATGATCGCAAAATTTTCGCTGTCCGTGTCATCGGTGAGCAATGATGAGTATGTAAGGCAACCGTTTTTGTAGTTTGCAAAAACCATAGCCACATACAGGTACTCATCCGGCGGAATTTTCTTGCCGACCAATGAAGCCTCGGTAAGAATGCAGTATATGCCGTCCCCGTCGTGAACCTCAACCTGCTTAAAATCGACTTCATCCTCGGCCGCTTCGGGAAGCGACAATTCTATCCTTGTCGATACCAGCCTGAAAAAATCTTCTGTCGAGAGCGGCTCTCCGCCTTTGATTTTTCCGACGGTGACGATACCCAATTCCTTTTCCCCCGATGGCGACAGCAGCTTCAAATCATATGTCTGCTCCGTAAACGGCACCGGGGTCCCCTCATCAGGGGCAACTCTCCAGCCATCGGGAATACTGATTGTAACCTCCCCCGTTTCGAACTGCACCGTCTCGGGTTTCATGTCAGGCAGGTCGCGAACGCTTGCATTCGAATCGGCCTCATCAGCCGCTTTCTGCCCGCACGCAGCAAACGCCGCTACTATTATTATTGCCAAAAAAATTATTGCAAATTTCTTCATTTTAACCTCCAAGGAGCTGCCTGCGCAGTTCCTGGTGCCTGGCATGGAAGTTGTTCTTCTTGGAAAACAGTCTTTTACCCATATGGCTCGCGATCGTCCGGGCGACCCCCTCCAATTCCACGTGGCTATACAACTGCTGCTTTGTGACCGATACTACCCTGACGCCTGCCGAGTTCAGCGCATTTCTCCTTTTCGAATCGCTTGCGATCCGTTCCGATCCCGTATGCTGTTGATCGCTGTCGTATTCGACGGCAACATTTTCATGCGGCCAAAACAGATCGCAGACATAGTAGCTCTTGTCGAAATGCTTCCTTGCG
>WRDE01000274.1 GCA_009783605.1 Oscillospiraceae bacterium | reverse complement strand
GGTTGAAGGCGGCGGCGGGGAAACCGGCGACTGAGCCGGTTGCAACACCCGTTACGAAGAAAAAAATGCCCCGCCGGCCGGCCGGTGGGGATTCTGTGGATAAATTTTATGATGACTGGTGAGGTGTGCATGGTGGCATGTAATTTTGATGACAAAAAGGCGCGGCTGGAATTCTGGACCGACGCGCTTCAAAAGATGCGGGAGGCCTATCTCGCTTTGCTGGAAGGGCGGGTGAAGTCGTATACCATCGGGGACAGGCAGCTGACCCGTCTTGATCTGCGTGATCTTTTGAATAAGATCAAGGAAGCGGAGGAAATTGTGGACGAGCTGACGCTGTGCGGGCAAAAGCCGCGGCGAGCGTTTGCGGTTGTGCCGCGGGATTGGTAGAAAAGATATATGACTTTATGTATCAATCTTGATGATTTTAAGCATCTGCACATAATAGTTTCCGGTTTGATTCTCTATTTCATCCCGTTCCAGCATTCTTTTCCCGAAATCACAAAAACCGTTATCGGAATAAAAGCTGATTAGCTTTGGGATATCCTCGCATTCAAGATATACGACTTTTCCGCCGGCGGCTTGTTGTATCTGCGCAACCTTTTCACAGGCGAGTTTCAGCAGCTCATCCCCTGTAATCAACTTATTATATGAATGTGTATAATTCTTGCCTAACTGAGCGATCAACGGAGCCGGGATATTGAAACATTTCATTGATTGATCCCGGGATGCGTATTTGATAAGTTTTCTTCTGATAGTGTTACTTATTTTTTTCTCTGAGATCGTTATGATCTTCAACGCAAGGGTGTAATAACCGGCTAAAACAGTTTGATCCCTGTATGAGGTAAAAACTAAATGTGTGGCTGACAATCCCTGCCTGTCAAATTCGATAGCTTTGTCCCGTAAAAACCCCTCCACGTCAGGATTGATCGGACATGAATAAGAGGCGAGGATAGATTTAGCCCTATCCTCGCCTAACATAGCCACCATATCCCGGAGCGCGATAATTTTATACCCTGCCATTTTAACCCTCTTTGAACATTTCTTTTATTTGTTCTCCCTTGACTTCTTCGCACATTTTTGAAAATCTGACATCTTTTGCCGTTTTTTCGCTGGCGTGCTCCAAAGCGTTCACAAGGTTGCGGGCTAAATTTTTATCCTTGATACGGACAGTTTTCAAGATACTCTTTGTCGCCATGCTATTCACTCCTTTAAGAAAACGGAAAACAATTCTTGAACCCATTCTTATTATATACAGAAAAGTTGTAATAAGTCAACCCACTATATATTGTGTTTCAATTCACCGTCAAGCGGATTTCCATATTTTTGATGAACGGAGGCGATTAATTTTGCCGATAATGCCACGGCCTATAGACGTGCCGTTACCACCGCCGCCGCTGAAAAAATCTACACAGATGCACGGCGGCGTTGCTGCGAACCGAGTTCGCGGAGAGGGTCCGCAGGCAAGCGGATATAGTCAGGCCGGAGCCAGCACCACCCGGCGGGCTCTGCGGGGGTTTACTGCGCGGAGCGGGTCGCCGAATGAGGATATCCACTGGAACAACGCGACGCTGCGGCAGCGGGGACGGATGCTGTATATGTCCACGCCGGTCGCCGCGTCGGCCATCAATACCAACCGGACCAAGGTGGTCGGAACCGGGCTGACGCTCAAAAGCACCGTCTACCGGGAGATACTCGGGATATCGCCGGAAGCGGCGAAGGAATGGCAGTGGAAGGCCGAGGCCGAGTTCGCGCTGTGGGCGTCCAACAAGAAAAACTGCGACGCGATCGGAATGAATAACTTTGAGGGTTTGCAGCAGCTGGCGCTCAAGGCCTGGCTGACTACCGGCGACGTGTTCGCGCTGATCAAGCGGTATGATCCGACGCCGGGCAATCCGTATTCGCTGCGTCTGCATCTGATCGAGGCTGACCGGATATCTACGCCGGATCAGTTCAAGGGGAGCGGTCTGCATATCCGGCTGACCGACGGCGAGAATCAGGCGAACGGCAACAAGATTTTCGACGGCGTGGAGGTGGACGGCAACGGCATGATCGTCGCCTATCACATTCGCAGCAACTACCCGGGGCAGATCACGGCGGACAAGCCGGAATGGATCCGGGTGGAGGCTTACGGGGAGCTGACCGGGCTGCCGAATATCCTGCATATCATGGACAGCGAACGGCCGGACCAGTATCGGGGGGTCACCTATCTGGCGCCGGTGATCGAGCCGCTGCTGCAGCTGCGCCGGTATACCGAGAGCGAGCTGACGGCGGCGCATATCCAGAGCTGTTTAAGCGCATGGATACTGACCGGAACCGATCAGAGCGTGATACCAATCAACGAGGTAGGCGCGGGCGATATCATCGGCGGCGGCATCCCCACTGAAAATCCGGACGGGATATCCGGCAGCCCAAACGAATATGAGATGGGACCGGGGACGGTGCTGCATCTGGCGGAGGGCGAGGACGTCAAGTTCAGCAACCCGAACATCCCCACCGCCGGATTTGAACATTTCGTCAGGACCGTCTGCCGGACGATCGGCGCCGGGTTAGAAATTCCCTACGACGTGCTGATGAAGGAATTCAACGCGTCCTATTCGGCGTCTCGGGCCGCGCTGTTAGAGGCGTGGGAAGGGTTTCGGATGCGCCGGAAGTGGTTTGTGGACGATTTCTGCCAGCCGGTGTATGAGATCTGGCTGGCCGAGGCGGTGGCGCGGGGGCGGATCAAGGCGCCGGGGTTCTTCGACGATCCGCTGATCCGGGACGCGTGGAGTGATGCGCGTTGGATTGGACCCGCGCCGGGCGTACTCGACCCGACCAGAGAGGCCAAGGCCGCCATTATGAACGTCGATCGGGGGTTCAAGACCCATGAGCAGATCACCCGGGAGCTGGGCGGCGGCGACTGGTACGACAACGTCGAACAGCTTGAAAAGGAGAATCAACTGCTGCGGGAGGCCGGCGGCGGAACGTATATGGCGACGCTGGCGGATTGGGATTCGCAGGATGATCAGGAAACGGAGGACAAATAAATGGTTACGCTGATTAACGCGGGGCGGACAAGTATCATTGGCGGAGACGTCGGGGTATGTGAGGAGTACAGGGGTATGTCTTACGACAAAAAACCGACCCGGCCGCCCAACCGCAACGGGTCAACGTTTTATGAGATGGATACTCAAACAGTTTTTATGTTCGACGGAAAGAGCCAGACATGGCTTTCACAGTGAGGGGGTATGATTTATGGTAAATTCGCCTAAACCCGGATCCCCGGATATGTTGACGCTTGTACTGGCGAAAGGAGCTGACAGCGGCGGAGATGGTGGCGAGGGGGGCGGCGGCTTGCCCGGATCGGTTAAGGGATTTTGGACGCCGTTTTTGCGTTTCCACGTGATATCAGGAACACCGGATTTTAATTACTTATTAAATTATGGAGAATATGAATATTTCCCGGACAGAAAACTTGTAAAAGTAAAAGGAGCTATGAGATTTCAAACAGATGGCAGTTTTTCATTCGTGCCGCTTGGAATTTCCGGATTGCCATATACCGTAAACGATTCCGATAACGATGTTGAAATCGGAAATTTCTTTGGCGCGGCCACATGGAAAGCAAATGTACCGGGCGGTATGTTTCCCTCATCGTATTTTTTTACCGGAGATGCGTTTAATCCAAATAGTTTGAGATTCAGCCCCCGTGCAGCCAATGATATGGGAACTTCAAATTCTATTGCTTTTTTTGCTGATTATTACTATTCCGGTACGCAATCCATTACTTTTGAAGCGATATACAGAACGGTAT